>NZ_JALKVM010000225.1:0-12943 GCF_057440575.1 Johannesbaptistia floridana | reverse complement strand
CATCCCAAGGCTTGCGCCCATCCCAAGGCTTGCGCCCATCCCAAGGCTTGCGCCCATCCCAAGGCTTGCCTCATATCTTGCACTCCTAAAAAAGTACTAAATAGGCCAACAAGGGAGAACCAATTTTTAAGCGCGATCGCATTAATTCTCTTACTCATTACTTCAAAACTCATTACTTCAAAACTCATTATTCATCCACCACAAGTAACTTTGGGTAAAGATGCAAGATCTGAGTTAGTTCAGATTAAAAGCTGGTTTATGGTATAATCATTGTATAAACATTAATGAGTAGCTCAACAAAATGACAACTCAAAAACTCACCAAATGGGGAAATTCCTTGGGTATTAGATTACCTCAAGAAATTATCAAACAATTAGGATGGCAAGAAGGCGTTAAAGTCACTTTATCTATGAAGGATGACTGTGTTGTTCTGTACGCAACTAAACCCAAATATCATCTTGAAGACCTCTTAAAAAATTGTCAACCTGAACACCAACATGAGGAAATTGATTGGGGAAAAGCAGTAGGAGAAGAAAATTGGTAACGATTGACGGTAAAATTCCTGAAAGAGGCGATATTATTCGATTAGAACTTAATCCTCAAACAGGTAGTGAACAAGCAGGATATCGTCCCGCTCTAGTAATTTCACCTTTGGCTTATAATCGGATCTCGAAACTGATTTTAATTTGTCCGATTACCAGTCGTCAAAAAAATTGGCCTTTTGAAGTCAATTTATCTTCTTCCTTGCAAACTTATGGAGTAATTTTAGTTGATCAAGTCAGAAGTATTGATTGTCAGGCAAGAAAAGCTCATTTTGTAGAAAAAATCCCTCCTGATACTATGGATGAGATTTTAGCACGATTAGAGACGTTATTGACTTAATTTAGGTTCCATGAGAGATTATACTATACTCTTTAAAGAAGTGCTTCATTCTGGATTTTAAGTTTATGACACAAGCTGTTGTGGCGGCTCGCGGTGGTAAAGTGCGCTCCTTCTTTGCTTCCATCCACTAATATTTGTTCTCATGAAGAGGACTTTTTAAAAGCGGCCTAATTTTAGGGCTTGATGGAAGGGGGTTGTTTTTCTTCTTTTTTACACCCCTTGAATGCTTACGATCGCTCTTCTACCCCCCTTAACGCTTACAAATATTGTTGATAATGAGTATTTTGTAAAATCTTAGCAACTTCTTCATAGTTTTCTATAATATCTACCAGTTTCTCTGGCAGTATTTTCTTTTGATTTCCGGTTACTGATATTTTTTCTACCTGGAGAAAATCAAATATCTTGTTATTAATTTCTGCTTGTGATTCGGGATTAGCAAAGTAATTTTCATAAGCTATATTTAAGACTTTATTCTCAGGTAATTCCTCAATCATCTCGAATTGCTCTTTTTTTTCTGCGGCAAATAAGTCTAATTGTGATAAAAGTTCTTCGGGAGGTAAATAAATTTTTTTAATCTTTTGAGCAGATTCAGACTTGTCTGTGATAGCGACAATGTTAGTTTTTTGTAAGGATTCTAAGGAGATTAATCTTTTCAGATGGTTTTCTCTATACAAGTTAATCACTAGTATGTCTCTTTTTTTGAAATAGTCAAGTATTCCTCTTTTTTTAAAGTTAATGGAAAAATCTTTGATGCCAATGGTTTTAATTTGCTGATATGACTTCCAATTGGGCTTATTTTTTTTCTTGAGTTTGCTATAGGCTGAATAAACTTGAGCAAGATTAAAAAAAGTTTTACTTTTATATATATAGTCTAAGTAAGCCTCATAGTTATTTTTATTAACTAAGGGCAAATTATTATAAATTTGATAAACTACTGTCCATTCTCCTAAAACTTCTCCATAATTAGTAATGTGTGGATGTAAGTTGAGAAGATTAGATAAATAGTTACTGCCACTGCGACCATTCGTTAAAATAATATGTTTAAACATTATATTTCTGGTTATCTCTATTTTTAGTTATTTTATACTTAGTATGCTAGAGTTTAGCGCCTAGGGAGATAAAATCGAAAATCGCTAACGCTGCGCGATCGCACACTCCCACTTCTCCTAATAGTTGGCGCATTTCTTGATAATCGCGGTGAATTTGTTCTCTTCTTTGGGGATTATCTAAAATATCCACGGCTTCTGCTACTATATTTTCACTGGTAGCTTTTTCTTGGAGTAATTCTGGGACAATTCCTCGATTCATCACTAAATTTGGGGGTGACATAAAGGGTATTGAAAAATTTAACAAATTACGTGCTAACCATATAGTTAGAGGGTGAACTCGGTAAATAACTATTTGAGGAATATTGAGTAAGGCTATTTCTAAATTAACTGTACCAGATTTAGTAATGGCCAAATCGGCAGCAGCGATCGCTTCTAGAGAGTCACCATCAATGATACGACCATTAATTTGATATTTATCAATAGCGTGAGTTATGGATGGGTGATATTTACTCAAAGATAGAGGGATTAAATACTCAACTTGGTTATGAAGATGTTTTTGAATAGCGGCGGCGGCGGTAAACATCACTGGGAGAATGTATTTGATTTCCTGTTGGCGAGAGGCAGGGAGTAAAGCAATTACAGTATTTTCCGGTTTAGTTGCTAATTTTGAGCGAGTTTTTTGGGGAGATGGGGGATTTTCCAGGCGGTCTAAGAGAGGATGACCCACCCAATTTACTTTTACACCTAATTTTTGATAGAAATCTGCTTCGGCGGAAAAAATAGCCAACAGATAATCAGTAATATTCACTAATTGACCCAAATTAGTAGTTTTAGGGGACCATACCCAAGCTTGAGGGGCAATATAGTAAATGATGGGTATCTGAGGTTGACTGCGGCGTAAATAGCTACCTACAGCTAAATTAGGACCGAGGTAATCTATTAAGATAACTACATCAGGAGGATATTTTGTTAAATAAGCTTGAACTTGACGTTGAATTTTCCAAGTAGGTAAAGCAAAAGAGAGAGATTCAACAATACCCACTGAACCGATACTGCTGGTATCATAGATTAATTTAGCACCCTGGGCCGCCATTTTGGGTCCTCCTAGGGCGACTATTTCTAGAGAGAGATTCTGGTGAGTAGCTTGGCGATAGAGAGACTCTACTAACATTGCCCCTTGTAAATCGCCGGAAACTTCCCCAGTACTAATAAATATACGCATTGTTAGTTATAGTTTATTTACCTGGAATTGGACCTCGTCTACCACTAACGGTAGTAGACTGGTGTAAAAACTTAGTTAAGTGGGAAATTGCCGCTAAATCACTCAGGGTAGATAGCTGTTCTAAAGCTTGATTGAAGGTATATTCAGAGTTATAGAGAAGACGAAAAGCCTCTTTTAGGAGTTTAATTTCATCATGTGCTATACCAGTACGTTTTAATCCCACAAAATTAAGGGATCTAACTCTACCGGGATTACCTTCTACTAGCATGTAGGGGGGGACATCGCGATCAATACGACTCATACCTCCCACCATAGCTAAAGTACCGATATGGACAAATTGATGGACACCGAGGACACCACCAATTACTGCTTTAGATTCTATGGAAACATGACCTGCTAAGGCTACATTGTTGGCGATGACTACTTTATTAGCGATCGCGCAATTATGGGCCACATGAACGTAAGCCATCAAGAGATTTTGGTCTCCGATTACTGTCACTTCACCTTCTGCGGTAGCGCGATTAACGGTTACATACTCTCGGATAATATTGTTGTTACCGATTTTTACACTAGATTTAGCGCCGCGATACTTGAGGTCTTGTGGTTCTAAACCGATAACTGCGCCGGGGAAGATGCGATTTCCAGAACCAATGCTTGTTGGACCACTAATAATTACATGGGGACCAATTTTACTGTTGGCACCGATGGTAACATCTGCTTCAATTACACTATAAGGACCAATAGTAACATTAGGTCCTATTTCCGCTTGAGGATGAATAACTGCTGTAGGATGAATTAGAGTATTCACGCTTAATTTCTCCAATTATTCAAGCACAGAAAACAACATTTCACCTTCGATAACCACTTGACCGTCTACTGTGCCTTTTCCTTGCATTTTAGCAATACGATTCATTTTCAATGATATAAGTTCTACCGTCATAATTAGTTGGTCGCCGGGAGTTACAGGACGACGGAAACGCATTTTATCGATACCTGCAAAGCCAAAGAATTTACCTGTTAAATGAGGCATTTTCATGAGTATGATACCACCTACTTGGGCCATTGCTTCTACCATCAACACTCCTGGCATGAGGGGACGTCCTGGAATATGTCCTTGAAAAAATTCTTCATTGTAGGTAACATTTTTTAACCCCACGGCTTTTTTTTCTGGTATGTATTCAATAACGCGATCTACCAAAGAAAAGGGATAGCGATGGGGTAAAAGCTGTTGAATTTCTTCTAGGGTTAAAACTGTTTTCATAATATTTTATCAACTCACATATTATTAATTATTTTTTTATTCATTATTAAGAACTCGTGCCAATTCAACGTGTAATTGATGGCTGGCTTTGTAAGCAAGAAAATGGGCTTTCGGGATAATTCCCAGTAAACTCAAATCTCCCACTAAGTCTAAAATTTTATGACGAACTGGTTCATTAGTAAATCTCAAAGGTGGATTTAGCCACTTTTGTTGATCGCAAACCAAGGCATTATCTAGACTTCCCCCTTTTATTAAACCTGATTTTTGCAATTGTTCAATCTGACTTGCTAAAGCGAAAGTTCTCGCGGGGGCGATCGCCACGGCAAAATTTTCTTTTTTAGGGTTCCAACTATACCATTGACTCCCTATCGCTGCCGTAGGAAAGTCAATTCCGTAACTAAAGATAGTTTCCGTTGCTGGTAATGCGGCTACAAAAGAATCACCATGTTGTTGCCAAATTGGTTCTCTCACATCTATTTCCCTTTGGGGTTTTCCTGGTATAGATTGTAACCCCACCCCAGCGATTTCTTCACTCCAGTTTTGGGCAGATCCATCTAATAGGGGTAATTCTGGACCATCTATTTCGATGCGGGCGTGATTTACCCCCATTGCCTCCAAAGCTGCTAGGAGGTGTTCCACCGTTCTCACACTACCAGTTTCTCCGGCTAATTCCGTCGATAAGACTGTTTGTTTAACTGCGGTAATATGTGCCGGGATTAGGGGTTGTTGGGGTAAATCTACGCGCACAAAATAGCGACCATTCCCCTCTAAATCTGGTAAAACTCTCACTTGAGTTGTTTCTCCTGAGTGGAGACCAACTCCTTGACAAGCAAAAGCTGCTTTCAGTGTTTGCTGCTGCATAAGTTTAGAATCTTTCCCCAATACCAAAATGAATTGTACTATCACCCGAGTCATTTATCCCATAGTCAATACGAATTGGACCTAGGGGTGATTGAACCCTAATCCCAAAACCGTAACCGTAACCACTTCCCGGCAGTCCTCTGATTTTAGCGGGATCTCCCGGTACCCCACTACTAGTCCCTAAATCGGTTCCGGCGTCGAAGAATAAAGCACCACCTACGATAGCTACGATGGGAAAGCGGTATTCTATTGTACCCTGTAGGTAGCTACGAGAACTAGATAACTCTCCTTCCCCATAACCTCTAACGGAACTACTGCCGCCTAGTACAAAGGCTTCGTAGGGGGGTAAATCCCCGAGAATTGTACCTCCTTGGACATTAAAGGCGAAGGCTTGGGGTTTCCCCTCCATAAACTCAAATCGGAGTATTTTAACTGGTATATAGTAACTATAACTAGCTCTGGTGAGGTTAAATAAAATATTACCAGAACCGAGGGGAATACTCTGCTGCATATTCAATCTTAGTACAGATCCGCTAGTTGGTTGTAGAGGATCGTTACGAAAATCTTGAGAGGCGCCAAATCTTAGTAAAAAGAGGTCATCAATACCACTATCACTAAAAGCTAAGTTAATGGAATCATCTTCAGGACGGGCTTCTGGTGCCAAATCTCCGTCTGCATTCCTTACGGTTACATGTTGGTATTGGAAGCCTGTGGATAGGGTCCATTTAGGTCTATCATAGGGAGTTGGTGCCAAGGGACGGGTAAAGACTACCCCTCCACCAGTTCTAACTATTCTTGGGCGGTCATCCCCGTCTGCCGTTCTGATGGAGGTATCATCTCCATCATATACTAGGGAGATAGACCGACGCCGGAAACCGTTAACTGTATAGGAAGTTCTATAGGGGTCTCCTTTTATCCAAGGATTGGTAAAGTTGACATCAAATAGTAAATCTCTTGTCCCTACTTGTATTTCAGATCCGAAAATTAAATTTCTGCCACCGATATTTTGTTGTTGATAGCTAACTGTACCAAATAACCCAGTAGCTGAACTGATACCTGCCCCGGCTGCCACTGACCCTGTCCTACTTTCGACTACTTCTACATTGACAACTACTTGGGATGGGTCACTTCCGGGACTAAAGGAGAGGCGTATATCTTCAAATAAGCCTAAACCGAACACTCTTTGTAGGTCTCTTTGGGCGATATTGCGATTAAATACGTCTCCTGGTTTTAATTGTACTTCTCTTGTAATTATATAGTCTCTAGTTCTCCCATCTATGGGTTCATTTTCTTCATCAAAAAATTGTACTTGTACATCTTCTATGACCCCCTCTGCCACAATCAGAGTTACTACCCCATCTGGTGAAACTTCTGGTGCTCCTACAACTTGTGCTAAATCGTATCCTTGATTAGTATACCATTCGTTGATTTCGTTGATTCCTGCTTGTAATTCTCTTAAGTTGAGAATTTGACCGTATTGAGGGGCAAAAATCTCCTCTATTACTTCTGATTCTATTACTCTCCCTTCTTGTGCTTCGGGAATTGTTTGTATAACTACTTCGTTTAAAATAGGATTAGCTTGTACCTCGAAGATTAAACGCACTCCTAAGGGGGTATCGGCTACATCTACCTCTACTTCTGAGAAAAACCCTGTTACATAGATGGCGTTTATATCTGCTTGTACTTGGGATCTGGTTGTGGTTCTTCCTGGTCTGGTTTGAATAGTATTATATATTAATGTTTCTAATTCTCCATCTACCCCAACTACGTCTACTTCTGCTACTAGTACCCGTGGTTCTTGAGTAGGTGGTGATGCTTCTGGGTTAGTTGGAGGTGTAGTTTGAGAGATAATTAGTAGGGGTGATTTAGTGATTTTTTTAGCTTCTGTTTTAGGATTTATGGCTATTTGATTATTTCTTTCTTCCCTAGGGTATTGAGAGGCTAAGGTATTTTTAGGGGATGTTTCTGGTAAGTTAAGACCAACAATGGTTTTTTCTGCTTCTTTAGCTTCTGTTTGAGGATTTATAGTTATCTGATTATTTTCTTCTTCCCTAGGGTATTGAGAGGCTAAGGTATTTTTAGGGGATGTTTCTGGTAAGTTAAGACCAACAATGGTTTTTTCTGCTTCTTTAGCTTCTGTTTGAGGATTTATAGTTATCTGATTATTTTCTTCTTCCCTAGGGTATTGAGAGGCTAAGGTATTTTTAGGGGATGTTTCTGGTAAGTTAAGACCAACAATGGTTTTTTCTGCTTCTTTAGCTTCTGTTTGAGGATTTATAGTTATCTGATTATTTTCTTCTTCCCTAGGGTATTGAGAGGCTAAGGTATTTTTAGGGGATATTTCTGGTAAGTTAAGACCAACAATGGTTTTTTCTGCTTCTTTAGCTTCTGTTTGAGGATTTATAGTTATCTGATTATTTTCTTCTTCCCTAGGGTATTGAGAGGCTAAGGTATTTTTAGGGGATATTTCTGGTAAGTTAAGACCAACAATGGTTTTTTTAACTTCTGTTGGAGGATTTATAGCTATCTGGTTATTTCTTTCTCCTTCCCTAGGGGATTGAGAGGCTAAGGTATTTTTAGGGGATATTTCTAGTAAGTTAGCTGAAACAATGGTTTTTTCTGCTTTTTTAGCTTCAGTTTTCCCGGTGATGGCTAATAGGTTGTTTTCTTCTCCCTGAAATTGGTTATTTAAAGAACCTTGAAACTGAGGCTCATTATTAACAACTACATTGGGTAAATCGAGAGAGTATTGGAGTTGTGTTTTTATAGATAGGTTAAAGTTGAAACTGATAGGAGTGGAAAAATCAGTTTCTTTTAAAGGTTTAGCTGGGTTAAATATTTCGCCATAGCTAGGTTTAGCTTGAATAGTAACCAACAAGCTAGTTGAAAACAAGAGATATAAATATATTTTTTGACTAGAAAATTTGAACACTTCCACACACCATAGAGAAATTTTTAGAATAGCATAATCGTAAAGGGTCAAGTTCAAGTTAACTAGTTAGAATAATTGGTTTTTTCCGTAACTCTAGCCATAACCTGTTGATAGGCAGCTTCAATTGCCCCCAAATCTTGACGAAAACGGTCTTTATCTAAAACACGCGCGGCAGTATCTGCCTCTTGATTATCCCAGAGACGACAAGTATCTGGACTAATTTCGTCGGCGAGAATAATTTGGTTTTGGTTATCAAACCCAAACTCTAATTTAAAATCTACTAGGGTAATTTGACAACTTGAGAAAAATTCTTGTAAATGTTGATTGATTTTTAAAGCTAAAGCTTCTAAAGTGGCTAATTGTTCTGGTGTAACTAATTTTAGAAGCAAAAGGCGATCGCGAGTTAAGAGAGGGTCTCCGAGTTGATCATTTTTAAGATAGAATTCTACTAGAGGATGAGGCAAAATTTCCCCCAATTTTAACCCTGTTTCTCGACAAAGGCTTCCGGCAGCAATATTTCTGACCACTACTTCCACAGGGATAATTTCTACAGATTTAACTTCCATTTGATTGGGAGCAGTTTGTTTAAGATAGTGATTGGGTATGCCTTGAGCATTTAACCACTGAAATAACTTAGCTGACACAGTACAGTTAACCTCGCCTTTGCCTTTGATGGTGCCTCGTTTTTGGGCATTAAAAGCGGTGGCATCATCTTTAAAATAAGTAAGTAAAACATCCGGTTGCTGAGTTTGATAAACTATCTTAGCTTTTCCTTCATAAAGTTTTTTTAATTCTGACATAAGCAATTTACCTAAATTTATGATTAACTCAATTATCTGTTATCGTTGCCCTAGAAAAAAATAAATCACTAAAAAATCATGGTAGAAGATAAAAATCAAGAAAACAATAAAGATAATTTTATTTATCCAAAAGTGCCTTATCATGGTCAAATTAAACCAGAAAATTTGGTTTTGAATGCTAATTTACAAGAATTTGCTCACAAAGTCACGTATATTTGTAATTTAGAAACCAATGGTAAGCTCTCCACTGTTGAAGCTTATCAAAGAATTAAACAACTATGGAAATCTCTTCGTCAAAGTAAAAAAAATCTTGGCGTAGGAGATGACCCATTTAACAATGAAAATCTATGATTAACTAAGAGAATGACGCAAAAATTTACTAATCAAGCTAAAAATAGCGTGATTAACTCGATTTTTATGGCTTTTCTGGTAGTAGCGATTCTAGTAGGAGGTTATACCAATCGCCTTTCAGAAGTTAGCGAAGCTAGTTTTGAATCAGCGAAAACAGCAGTAAATTTAGCTATTAATCTGGTGGGGGTCATGGCTTTATGGCTAGGATTAGTAAGGGTGTTAGAGGCAGGGGGGTTGATGTATACTCTAGCCTTTTGGCTAAAACCATTGATGTTGAGGTTATTTCCTGAGGTGCCTGCCGATTCTGGGGCGATGGGAGCGATGATTTTAAACTTTGCGGCTAATTTACTGGGATTAGGTAACGCGGCTACTCCCTTGGGAATTAAGGCGATGATAGAGTTAAATAAACTTAATCCTTCTACTAATACGGCTACTAATGCGATGTGTTTATTTTTGGCGATTAATACCTCTAGTATTACTTTGTTTCCCCTTACGGTAATCGGTATTAGAGCCGCAGCTAATAGTAGTAACCCGGCGGCGATTTGGCTACCTACTCTCCTTTCTACTATAACTTCTACTGCTGTGGCAGTTGCTGTCTGTTTTTGGTTTACGAGAAAAAATCAGACAATTAGGGTTATTGATGTTGATGGAAATTATGAGGAAGAAGAAAGCGCCATAATTACAGAGAATAGTTATAATCATTTACTCTATAAACCCGATAAAATAGGGGTATTTTTAGCTATTTTCTTTATTTTGGCTTTTTTGGGAGCTGCTTTTAAACATTTACAGGAGAATAACTGGTTAGTTTGGTCATCTATTCTTTCCGATTGGTTGATTCCTGGGTTAATATTGTTAATTGTTGCCTATGGTTTAGCTAGGGGGGTAAAGGTTTACGAAGCTGTCACAGAAGGGGCAAAACATGGCTTTGACATTGCTATTGGGATTATTCCTTTTTTAGTGGCAATTTTGGTGGCAATCGGTATGTTTCGAGCTTCTGGGGCGATGGATTTATTTATAGAGTTAGTCAATCCGGTTACTAGTTGGTTGGGAATGCCTCCAGAAACTCTACCAATGGCGCTGATTCGCCCTCTTTCTGGTGGAGGGGCTTTGGGGGTTATGAGTGAAATAATTGAGGGTGGCCCGGATTCCTATTCAGCTTTTGTGGCTTCGACGATGATGGGGAGCACAGAAACCACTTTTTATGTGTTAGCTGTCTATTTGGGGTCAGTGGGAATTACTCGCTCTCGTCATACTTTGGTGGCTTCTTTACTTGCTGATGTGGCAGGTATTCTTTCTGCTTGTTTTTGGTCAAATATTTTTTATGGTTAAATTATGTTATGTCTTATCCAGTTCTATATTTAGCAATCACTAATCATGGTTTTGGTCATGCTGTGCGTATTTGTTCTGTGGCTGGCTTAATTAAGAAGTTATATCCAGAGATTTTATTAATTGTAACGACTAAGGCCCCTCGGTGGCTCATAGAGTCTTATATCCAAGGAGATTTTATTTATCGCCCTCTCAGTTTTGATGTGGGTGTAATTCAATCAGATAGTATCAATATGGATAGAGAGGCGACTTTAGAGAAAATCAAAGAATTAGCTAGTAAGCAGCAGGCAACTATCAGCAATGAAGTTACTTATTTAAACAATAATCGTGTGGGTTTAGTTTTAGCTGATATTCCCGCCCTGGCGGCGGTAATAGCCCGAAATGCTGGGGTAAAATGTTGGATGATGAGTAATTTTGGCTGGGATTTTATTTATAAGCCGTGGGGAGGGGAGTTTATCGAGATTGCTGAGAGGATTAGTGAAGCTTATCAGCAGTGTGATTTATTGTTTCGTTTACCTATGTCAGAATCTATGAGTGCTTTTTCTCATGTCATTGATGTGGGTTTGACTGGGGGCACTCCTGCCTATTCTACTGCTCAATTAAGAGAAAAATTTGGTTTACAGGCGCCAAAAGAAAAGACTGTTTTACTTAGTTTTGGCGGTTTGGGGTTAAAAAGTTTACCCTACCACAATTTAAGTAATTTTCCCGACTGGCAGTTTATTGTTTTTGACTCTAAGGCGCCAGATTTACCCAATTTAGTGAAAATTACTGATCATATATATCGTCCAGTTGATTTTATGCCTATTATAGGGCGTGTGGTTTCTAAGCCGGGTTATAGTACTTTTTCTGAGGCTTTACGTTTAGATTTGCCGATTGTTACTCTCACTCGTGAGGGATTTGCAGAATCAGCTTTGTTGTTATCAGGGATTCAAGAGTATAGTTTTCACCAAATTATTACTCCTACTGAGTTTACTGAGGGTAACTGGGATTTTCTCCATCAGCAACCTTCTCCTCCTCGTCAACCTAATTCTATCGTTAAAGATGGTAGTGAGGTGATTGCTAAGGCTGTTGTAGATTATTTTAAAAATTAAACCTTAGATTATTTAGCCAGTAGGTTGATGTTACGCAAATCTTGAAGTTTTAGTTAATAAAACATTCAATGAAACTGCAACAAATATAGAAAGAAAAAAAGAAGAGGAAGAATAGCAGCTTAACTCAGATCTTGCACCAAAGCCCAAAAGTTGCTGGTTGTGTTTGAGTAATGAGTTTTGAAGTAATGAGTTTTGAAGTCTTGAAGCTATAGCAATGAGCGTTGTACTGTTAACAATATTTATATTTACAGATCCCCCCAACCCCCCTTACTAAGGGGGGCTTTTCATCATTTTTGTCAACATCTATTGGCGAGCTTGCTATAGTAGGTTGGGCCCTTGGTCACGAAACCCAACAATATGGCGCGTTACACGAATGTTGACGCACCCTACAGTGTCAACGCTCAAGCCCTAACTTTTCCTAGTTATCGAGGATGAATTCAGATATTTTGAGATTATGGGATTATAAACTCATAACGGTGCGTTACATTTCATTAACGCACCCTACAGTGTCAACGCGATCGCCCTAACTTTTCTTAGTTATCGAGGATGAATTCAGATATTTTGAGCTTATTTGGTTACAAATTTATTGACGGTGCGTTACATTTCATTAACGCACCCTACAGTGTCTGGGGCGATCGCCCTAACTTTTCTTAGTTATCGAGGATGAATTCAGATATTTTGAGATTATGGGATTATAAACTCATAACGGTGCGTTACATTTCATTAACGCACCCTACAGTGTCAACGCGATCGCCCTAACTTTTCTTAGTTATCGAGGATGAATTCAGATATTTTGAGATTATGGGATTATAAACTCATAACGGTGCGTTACATTTCATTAACGCACCCTACAGTGTCAACGCGATCGCCCTAACTTTTCTTAGTTATCGAGGATGAATTCAGATATTTTGAGATTATGGGATTATAAACTCATAACGGTGCGTTACATTTCATTAACGCACCCTACAGTGTCAACGCGATCGCCCTAACTTTTCTTAGTTATCGAGGATGAATTCAGATATTTTGAGCTTATTTGGTTACAAATTTATTGACGGTGCGTTACATTGTAGGCTTCGCACCCTACAATGTAGAGGCGATCGCCCTAACTTTTCTTAGTTATCGAGGATGAAGTCAAATATTTTGAGCTTATGGGATTATAAACTCATAA
>NZ_JALKVM010000224.1:0-13003 GCF_057440575.1 Johannesbaptistia floridana | reverse complement strand
CCATTAACTGGTAAAGGCTGGCAATTTTGAGCAGGTAATCTCAGAGCGGTTTCGTCACCTCAACCCAACCTACAAGCTCTAGCATCAATACTTTTGTACTAATAGCCAAGAACATAGGCGCATAATTAATGACTTTTTCTTTATTTATAGCACCTTTTGAGATTTATAAGTCTTTGATTCGCATCATGACTCCACAACTAGCTACTTATGTGTAGTTTATAAATCAGTTTTAAGTACGGAAAAAAGAAAATAGTTAACTTCGTGGTAACATCCTAAACCTTTCTGGTGTTGAAGTAATATTTCAAGCAAAATATAAATCAAATCAACAACAGGATTATAGAAACTATGGAAAAGATTCATAGCTTAAATCAGAGAAAATTTATATTTTTTAAGCCTGTGGTTATACCCATCTGGTTAAAAGTTGAGATAGCCAAGACAATCTCCTTACTTATTCCGGGAAGTTGTCCGTTTTCGCGAAACATTACCGTGTTTAAACATACTATAGATATTCCACCAATTTGTAAGCTTAACCCCTTTTACAGTCATTTAGTTGCTTTGCGTTTTAAAGCTTTAACTTACTTGGCGGAGACAAAAATTAAATTTTATGCGAGGAATTGGTCATGAATACACTTACTATACCACCATTGGCTAATGTTTTAGGATTTTTAGCTTTAGCCGCCTATATTCTTACAGTAATGCCCACGAATCTGAAGGTTGTGTTTCCTAAGACCAGACAGACTACTACTGTGAAAAAACTTTTCAAATATCGCCGAATTATTGGGATAGTAGCGTTTTTCTTAGCTTTAATGCACGGATTTCTCCTAGTCAAGAAAAGAGATTTTGACTTTTTTGATCCTCAAACCTATTGGATTTATATACAAGGAGTAGCCACATTTATCATTTTCACCCTGTTAGCGATTACTTCCAATGACTGGAGTATAAAAAGACTGAAAAAAAATTGGAAGCGGTTACATACCTTGACATATCTAGCCATGTTTCTGTTAACTTGGCACGTGTGGGACAAAATGGCAGAACATTGGAGTCATTTAACTCCCATAGGATTAGGAGCAATTATTACTATCAATATTTTATTTTTGCTGCGACGTCGAATCGAAGGGCAGAATCAACAGAAAAAAGCACAAAATTCCCTATCTTCAAAAAAACTTGTAGACAAGAGAACATAAATGATGAAAAAGATGAAAAAAATATTAGGAGTCTTAGCGATCGCCACGTCAGTAACCTTAATCAGTGGTCATGCTAAGCTATTACCCCAATCTCAAACAGATAACTTTCCCAAAAAAACCGAAGAATTTCTTGAGCTAAAAGGTCACGACACCTGGATCTACGCTCTGGCAGCGAGCCCCGACGGCAAATACCTAGCAACAGGGAGCTACAATAAGCAAATCAAGATTTGGAGCCAAACCGATGGCAGTTTACTTCACACCATCAAAGGACATGGTGATGCAGTAATCAGTCTTGCCATCAGCCCCGACAGTAAATGGTTAGCCAGCGCCAGTTGGGATAATCAAGTTAAACTGTGGAATCTAGAAACAGGACAACTAGTTCACACCTTTAGAGGACATAGAGATGATGTAAGAGCGATAGCAATCAGTCCTGATGGTAAATGGTTAGCCAGCAGTAGTGCAGACAGGACTATACGTCTTTGGAACTTGCAAGATGGTACAGAGATGGCTAGATTTGCGGTAGGAGATCTAGTCAGATCCATTGCTATTAGTCCTGATGGTCAGGTAATCTTGAGCGGTAACGAGAGCGGTAAGATACAGATGTGGCGACAATCTGATGGAACTTTACTCAAAACCGTAGAAGCTCATTCAGCAGCCATAAACTCCCTAGCCCTTAGTTTCGATGGAAGCATGTTAGCAACTGGCAGCAAAGATAAAACCGTAAAACTTTGGGATATCCAAACTCTTGAACTTTTAGAAGATTTGACCCTTCATTCTGGAGAGGTTTGGTCCGTTGCCTTCAGTCCTGATGGTAAAACATTAGCCAGTAGCAGCTATGATAAAACTATCAAATTATGGAGAGTATCTGACGGTGAGCTTCTAGAAACTTTGAGAGGACATGACAAAGCTGTGAGATCTGTAACCTTTACTGATAATGGAGCAATGATAAGTAGTGTTAGTGCCGATGGAAGTATAAAACTTTGGTCTTTAAACAAATAGTAACATTAAGTTTCAACTTGGGAGATTATATTTTATTATATTAAAAGCCTCCCTTTTTAAGCTATGCTTTATAAACATCTTTCTTAACATAAAACTTGACAAAAACACCAACTTGTGGGTGAGTGCTTTTTCAGATTTTGTTTAAGAAAATAATGTATAAAAAAATACATTATTTGGCAAATTAAGTAATTTTACTTAAAACCCCTCTCCCTGCTCCGGTGCTCCCTGCTCCGGTGCTCCCTGCTATACAAGGGTTTGGCGAGTTCCTTATAAAGCATAGCTTTTTAAGGGGGGTCAGGGGGGATCATCAACATATAATAATTCAAAATAACTCCCGACCTATCAGAGTACAAAAATAACTGAATTTTAAAAATTCCTATTATTATGTCAGAATCCTATGAAGAAATCTCTGTCCATAATGACTTATCACATTTTTATCCTAGTGGTTCACTACCTCTAGACTCTCCTTTTTATCTAACGCGCTCTCCCGCTGAAGAAAAGATTTACAGAGAAATTAAAAAACCGGGAGCATTGGTAAGAATCAAAGCACCAAGAGAAATGGGTAAAACCTCACTGTTGCTTCGAGTTTTAAAGAAAGCCCAAGACTTAGGTTACCAGAGTGTTAGCCTGAATTTGGAACAGTTTGACAACGAGAAATTAAGCAATTTAGACCAATTTCTACGTACTTTATCAGCTAATGTAGCTCGACAGCTCAAACTCGAATCAAGGATACGTGGGTATTGGGATGAAGATATGGGAAGTAAAATTAACTGTACCTTGTACTTTCAAGATTATCTATTAGAATCAATTGATAGTCCCTTGATTTTAACCATAGACGAAGTTAATAAGATTTTTGAATACCCAAAAGTAGCTCAGGATTTTTTGCCCTTGTTGCGCTCTTGGTATGAAGAAGCTAAACGACTTCCTATCTGGCAAATGCTGCGCTTAATTGTGGTTCATTCAACAGAAATTTATGTTCCCCTACAGCTTGACCAGTCTCCTTTTAATGTAGGTTTACCCATTGAGCTCAACTGCTTTACCGAAGAGGAGACAGAGAGTTTAGCCAATCGCTACGGATTGAAGTTGAATTCTTCACAAAAAACCCAGCAACTAACCGCAATGCTTGGAGGACATCCAGCTTTACTTCAAATTGCCCTCTACCATCTTAGTCGGGAGGAGATAACCTTGGAGGAATTGCTAGATGGTTCTCCCAAGGCTTTAAATCTTTATGAAAATCATCTCCAGCGTCATCGGCTAATTTTAGACACCCAGAAGGAATTAAAAAAAGCCCTTGATAAGGTTATGAATGCTACTGAACCAGTGGAATTAGATCACATAGTTAGTCATAAATTAATTAGTTTAGGACTAGTTAAACGTTCAGGATCTGGAGTAGTAGCTAGTTGTGATTTATATCGTCAAGCTTTTAAACCTGAAGGAGGCGGTCCAAAAAGAGGAAGGCTTCTCACACAAGTAGGATTAGAAAAACTACAAAAAGCTAAATCAGAGCACGAATGGCAAAACAATAACGGCAAAAAATATACCTTTGAAGAGTTGAATGAGCTTACTGGTCTTTCGATAGATACCCTAAGAAAGGTTTTTACCAATGAAGTTCCAGTTGATCAAAGTACGATTAAGTCTTGTTTCCAAGCTTTTAATCTATCCCTGAAACCAATCGATTTTGATTATCCCAAGTCATAGTTCCACAAATATTTTAGGAGTGCTTTTTATGTCAGTTGATATCAATAAATTCAGAAGTTTAGGTATCGAGAATACTCAAGTTAATAAATTTGACACAGAAGTTTACTTTGGAGATTGGCCTGAACATTTGTCGGGTCATGTTTTTCTAGTTGGACCTTTTCATCGGGATTTAGACCGCCATTTATTTGTAGGAGAGGGGGTGATTATCCGCTGGGATTTAAAAGTTGAAAATTCCAAAATCAGAGTCTCCACTCATAAGGTAGACACTTGGGATAGTTTTTGGCGTGAGATTTATCCCATCAATTTTGTCAAAGGGTTCTTTCCTGCTGTTTTATCTCCTTTTGGTGTGTCGGAAATTGCTAATACCGCAGTAGTTAACATGAATGGACGATTAATACTAACAGCAGATGCCGGGCGATATTGGGAAGTAAATCCCGTCACCCTAGAGACTATTACCCCCATAGGCTATTTTGAAGAACACGTTGTTTCTATTCCCATTTCATTTTTTCCGTTGGTGGCAAATACCGCTCACCCTGTTTATGTTCCTAAATTAGAAAATCCCGGAGAAAAAGAACTTATTACTTGTGAATTAAAATCTAAACCACGTCCAGGAAAACTCACCCGGGACATGGTAAGCGATGTGTATATTATTCGTTGGGATGGAAAAAGTGAATTAATCCATCGGAAACTAGAGGGAGTTAAACTCGATGGAACTCCCCATACTACTATAGTCACAGAAAAATTTATCTTAATACCGGATATGCCTTTTCAAATAGGAGTAGCGATGCTTTTAGGGCTAAATACTCCCCCTGAGGAGGCTTATCCAAAGACACAAATTTATATTGCTAGTCGTGAAGCCCTTGTAGAAAGCAAAACAGAAAAAGCTACCCTTCCATCCCGACTCATCACTTTTTCTGGCGATAGTTATCACTTTTTGTGCAACTATTATCATATTGACGAGGAAATTACTTTAGTCGCTATACAGCAAGCAACCATTAGCGTTGCTGATGCAATTAAATTTGGTGATGTCAAACATTTTAGTGGAGAATCATACTATTTAGACGAAAAATATTTTGGTATTCCTTGGATGTTCGCTTTTGACCCAGGTGTATTGCGTAAAGTCAAAATTAAAGAGGACCTGATGATTCAGGAAGAAACCTTTATTCATCCTGGTTGGTTTTCAACTACACTCTATACGGCAGATTCACGAGAATTTAATGATAAAAAAGGATATTCGGCTATTTATCAAGTTTATGTGGGCTATCATAGGGATTTTATCTCCAGGCGTCAATATCTTACCTTCCGCAATCACCCAAACCGTATTCTCCAAGACGAACAACTGCCAAAACAAGATTTACCCTCAGTATTAGCTAAAATACCTTTGGATCTAGATTGGGATCAATTAACCGCTAAAATTAAGATAGAACAACAAGAAAATCATCAAATTCATGTATCTCATTTGGGACAAGAACTTCTGGATTTTTGGGTTCTAGATGATGAATCGGTTTTCGACAGTATTCAATTTATTCCTCAAGATGCAGGATATATTTTTGTTACGGTTATAACACCAAAAAACCAGCCAGATGAAGCTTGGTTATTCGCCTCTGATAATCTCAAACAAGGTCCCATCGCTAAACTTCGGTTACCTCATAATATACAGTTAGGCTACACTCTTCATTCAGAATACTTTGAAAATATTTCCCCACGAACATCTACTTACACTGTAGATAGACTAAAATCAGCTTTGGGAAGCATCACAAAGGTTCCACAGGAATTTTTACTAGATTTATATGAACAATTTTTTAACCAAGGATAAATTAAGTTAAAGATGATTAACCTAAGTGGATATCGAATTTCATCTCAAATTTATGAAAGCTTAAACTCAGAGGTATATCGAGCTGTAAGTTGTTGTGATAATAATCCAGTTATTCTCAAAGTTCTTAAACAAAACTATCCCAACACTCAAAAACTTACTCACTATAGACAAGAGTATAAGACAATTCTTAATCTCAATTTTCCTGAGGCTATCAAAGCTTACGGTTTAGAAAGCTATCAGAGAACTTTGGTTATTATCTTAGAAGATTTTGGGGCTATCTCTCTCAAACAATGGAGTGACGGAAAATCTCTAACTATAGAGGAATTTATCCCTATTGCTATTAAGATAGTAGACCATTTGGGTAAAATTCACGCAGCTAATATTATTCACAAAGACATTAATCCCGCTAATATCGTCTTCAATAGTAAAACGGGAATTTTAAAAATAATTGACTTTGGAATCGCTACTTTACTCAAACAAGAAAATCTCAGCATATCATCTCCCCAAATACTTAAGGGAACTTTAGCTTATATTTCTCCTGAACAAACAGGAAGAATGAATCGTAGTTTAGATTATCGCACGGATTTTTATTCTCTAGGGGTTACTTTTTACGAATTACTCACGGGGAGATTACCCTTTGAAACTAACGATACTTTAGAGTTATTGCATTGTCATCTTGCCAAAAACCCTGAACCACCCCATGAAATTAATCCAGATATTCCTCCAGTTATCTCTAATATAGTTATGAAATTGATGACAAAAGGTGCCGAAGAGCGATATCAAAGTACTCGGGGTATTCAAGCTGACCTACAAGAATGTTTAAGACAGTTAGAAACTACAGGAGAAATTCAAGATTTGGCGATCGCCACAAAAGACATAACTCAAAATTTTCAGATTTCTCAAAAACTTTATGGTAGAGATGAGGAAATAGCTCAACTCCTAACAGTTTTTGAGAGAGTAGTCGCGAGAGATTTAAACCCAGGACAAACTGAGCTGATGTTGGTTACCGGCTATTCGGGTATGGGTAAAACAACCTTAGTACAAGAACTGAATAAGCATGTTATCAGAAGGCGCGGCTATTTTATCTCTGGTAAATTTGATCAAGTTAGAGATAATATCCCCTATTCTGCTCTTGTGAGTGCTTTTACTAATTTAGTACAACAACTTTTAGGAGAAACTCACACACAGCTTAATCAATGGCGGACCGAGCTTTTAACAGTGCTTGGAGTTAATGGTAAGGTAATTATTGATGTAATCCCCGAAGTAGAATTGATTATTGGTGAACAACCTAATTTACCAGAATTGGGGGTGAAAGAAGCACAAAATCGCTTTAATATTATCTTTAAAAATTTTATTCAGGTCTTTTGTTCATCAGAGTATCCTTTAGTTCTATTTCTTGATGATTTACAATGGGCAGATTTAGCTAGTCTCAAGTTACTAGAAATTATTATTGAAGCAAATATAAACTATTTATTTTTGATTGCCTCTTATAGAAATAATGAGCTTCATGTCAATCACCCTTTGACAGGAACTTTGAAAAAGTTACATCAACAGGGAATAAAAATTAATGAAATTGTTCTTAAGCCTTTGACCATCACTCATGTAACTAATTTAGTCGCAGATACTTTAAAAAGTAAAATAAAATCAGTTCAACCTTTAGCCAAAGTAATTTGGGAAAAAACTAATGGAAATCCTTTTTTTCTTAATGAGTTTCTCAAAACTATAAAAACAGAAAATTTATTAGTTTTTAATAGTAACTTAAACAGTTGTTTGGAACCAAATAAATTAGGTGAATGTTGGCAATGGGATTTGAAAGAAATTCAGAAATTTCCCAAGACTGAACATTTAGTTACATTTATGATTGGTCGCATTCAAAAATTACCAAAATCTACTCAAAAAGCTTTAAGTATTGCTGCTTGTCTGGGGGCAGAATTTGACTTAAACATAATTTCTAATGTGTCAAAAACCTCTAAAGATGAACTATTTCAAAGTTTAAATCCAGCCATTAAATCAGGTTTAATTATTCCTTTATCTGAATTAGATGAAGAACTGTTATTTCAAAAGTATAAATTTGGACACGATCGCATCCAACAAGCATCTTATAAATTAACCAGTAGGGAACAAAAATTAGTGATTCACTTACAAATAGGTCGGCTACTGCTAGAAAACACGGATTTAAAAGATTTGCCAGAAAAAATATTTAAAATTGTGGATCATTTTAACTTGGGACATCAACTTGTTACTAAGGAAGAAGAACGCTATGAAATCGCTAAACTAAATTTATTAGCTGGTCAAAAAGCCAAGACAGCAAATGCCTATGCAGCAGCTATTAAATACTTGAAAATGGGTCAAAAACTCCTGGGAGAAAACTGTTGGGATAATAATTTTGAACTAGCATTAGCCATCTACTCAAATGGAGCAGAAGCTGCTTACTTAAGTGGAAATTTTGAGCAAATGGAAGATTTAATCTCCACAGTCTTAGGAAAAGTTAAAACTCTCTTAGAAAAAGTAAAAATTTACGAAATTAAATTGGAAGCTTACCATGCTCAAAATAGACGCTTAGAAGCAATAGCCATGGCTCTTCCTCTCCTTAACAACTTAGATTTGATCTTACCAGAATCACCCCAACTCTGTGATATCGAGGCAGAAATGCTGAAAACTCAAATATATTTAGCAGATAAAAACATTGGGGATTTAATTAATTTGCCTAAGATGAGGGATCCTAAACAATTAGCAGCCATGAGAATAGCTAGTTCAATATTTTCTTCGGTCTTTATCACTGCACCTCAACTACTGCCAATCTTAATTACTAAACAGGTTAACTTATCTCTTCAACAGGGAAACACCCCTTTGTCTGCCTTTGCTTATGTTAACTATGGACTAATTCTCTGTGGACTTGCAGAGGAATTCCACAAAGGCTATCAATTTGGACAGTTAGCTTTAAATATTACCCATAAATTCCAAGCTGAAGAACTTGTCCCTAGGGTGGTTGCTGTATTTTATGCCACTATTAGTTTTTGGAAAGAACCTCTCAAAAACTCTTTAGAACCAATTCAGTCTGCCTATGAAAAGGGATTAGCTATGGGAGATTTATATTATGGAACTACTTGTGCCTATCTCTACGCTTTTCATTCTATCTTTGCAGGTAAAGAACTCACGGAACTAGGAGCAGAAATAACAGCTTATGAATTAGCTTTAAGCAAACTTCAAAACCAAAATACTCTCAATTATATAAGAATTTACGGTCAAGTCTTATTAAACTTAACTGGTCGCTCACAACAACCCTGTAGCTTGATAGGAGATTTCTATGATGAAGAAATAACACTGCCGATTCATCTTCGGGAAAATGACCGCTACGCCCTTTGTGCTTTGTATGTTACCAAGTTATATTTATACTATTTATTAGAAGATTACGAACAAGCTATCAATAAAGCTACTATAGCTCAAGAATTTCTAGACGGAGCCACAGCAACTCTACTAGTTCCCTTATTTTACTTCTACTCTTGTTTAGCTCATCTAGCTGTTTATCCCTCTGTTACGAATACGGAACAACAGTTGATTTGGGAGAGAATTTCCCAGGGGCACCAAAAAATAGAAAAATGGGCTAATTTAGCTCCTAGTAATTTTTTACACAAATTTTACCTGATAGAAGCAGAAAAACACCGTATTCAGGGTTCTTATCTGGAGGCGATGGCATCCTACGACAAAGCGATAGAGGAGGCGAGCAAAAATGAATATATCAATGAAGAAGCTTTAGCCAACGAATTAGCGGCAAAATTTTATCTAGAATGGGGCAAAATAAAAATTGCTAAAACTTACCTAACAGAGGCTCACTATTTATATTCTCTTTGGGGAGCAACAGCAAAAGTTAGAGAATTAGAGAACAAATATTCTCACTTGTTAATCAAAAAATCTAGCCAGATACCTATAGATCCGAGAACGACAAATACTCTCGATACAGATGAGCATTCTAGGGAAATATTAGATTTAGCTACCATCATGAAAGCATCCCAGGCTATTTCCAGTGAGATAGTTTTAGAGCAATTGTCCACAACTTTGATGAAGATTCTTATAGAAAATGCAGGAGCTCAAACTGGCTATCTGATTTTGGTAACAGAAGGAAAGCTTCTAATTGAGGTTTGTGGTTCATTAGATGACGAGAAGATAACAGTTTCTAGGAAAATAGCCCCAGAAAACTGTCTCCCTACCTCAATTATTAATTATGTTGCCCATACTCATAAAACTGTTCTTAAAGATAACGCAGCTCAAGAGGGTATTACTAATGATTCTTATATTCAATCTCATCAAGTTAAATCCTTGCTCTGTACACCACTACTACACCAAGGACAAATTAGGGCAATTGTCTATCTGGAAAATAATCTCACCGTAGGAGCTTTTACTCAAGAAAGATTAGAACTTGTTCAACTTCTATCTAGTCAAGCGGCGATCGCTCTTACTAATGCGAAACTTTACACGGAGATTAGAGAAAAGGAAAGACAAGTGACTCAATTTTTGGAAGCTATGCCAGTAGGTGTGTTTGTGGTTGATGCGGAGGGGAACCCCTTCTACGCCAATCAAATGGCTCAAAATATACTAGGTAAAGGTATTATCAGAAATGCTACCAAACTTGATTTAACCAAGGTTTATCAAGCTTATATCGCAGGAACTAAAGAGTTATATCCTCCAGAGGAACAACCGATTTTACGAGCTTTAAAAGGCGAACCTAGCACGGTTGATGATATGGAAATTCACCAGGGTTTTAAAACTCTTCCCCTAGAAGTTTCAGCTACTCCGGTTTTTGATAAAAAAGGTGAAATTGTCTACGCTATAGCTGCATTTCAAGATATTACTGAACGTAAGCGTATAGAAAAAGAACGAATCCAATTTACCAGGGAGTTAGAAATCAAGAATGTAGCGCTACAAAAAGCAAAAGATGAATTAGCTCAATCTAACCGCACCCTGGAACAGAAGGTTTTAGAACGCACTCAGGAATTGTCGCAAACTTTGGAAATTCTTAAAGCCACCCAAGCTGAACTACTGTTTGAAAATAGCTTACTTAAGAGTCCTGAGGATTGTTCTGGGTTCGATTATCAAGTAGGGGGAAGTCTACCCATGGATGCTCTCACCTATGTAGTGCGAGCTGCCGATCGCCGTCTCTACAAAGCCATCAACCGAGGAGAGTTTTGTTATGTACTTAACCCTCGTCAAATGGGCAAATCTAGTCTCATGGTGAGAATGATGCACCATCTTCAATTTGAAGGCTTTATCTCCGCCGCTATAGACTTAACTCGCATAGGCAGTGAAAAAGTAACACCAGAAAAATGGTATAAGGGATTGGCTGTAGAACTATGGCGAAGTTTCGGACTACTCAAGAAGATTAATTTGAGAACTTGGTGGGCAGACCGTCAAGATATTCCCCTGATTCAACGCTTAAGTCAGTTTTTTGAGGAAGTATTGTTAGCTGAAGTGGGAGTGGAAGAGGGTATAGAGCCGAGACAACTAGTTATTTTTATTGATGAGATTGATAGTGTTTTGAGTTTAGATTTTACTGTTAATGATTTTTTTGCCCTAATTCGCTCTTGTTATAATCAGCGCAATCTTAACCCTATCTATAAAAGGTTAACTTTTGTCTTTCTTGGTGTAGCCACTCCTTCAGATTTGATGACCGATTATCAGACTACTCCTTTTAATATTGGTAAAGCTATTTATTTGGAGAGTTTTAGAGAACATGAGGCTCAACCTTTGTTGCAGGGGCTTGCTCAAAAAGTAAATAACCCCCAAAACACCTTGAAAGAAATACTCAGATGGACAGGAGGTCAACCTTTTTTAACTCAAAAACTCTGTCAACTTATCTCCAACTCTGCATCTACTGTTCCTGTTTCTGGTGAAGCTTTATGGATTGAAAATATAGTACACACTCAGATTATCGAGAATTGGGAATATCACGACGAACCGGAACATCTGAAAACTATTCGCGATCGCCTTGTGAATAGTCAGATTTCTGCTGAGTTACTCAAACTCTATCAGGAAATTCTTTCTGGAAAACAAATCCCCATGACAGATAGTCCAGTGTGTAAGGAATTACTCTTATCGGGTTTAGTCGTGAAAGAGCAAAACTCTCTCAAAGTTAGTAATCTTATTTATGAATTGGTTTTTAATGCTGATTGGATTGTTGACATGTTGACGTAATTGGAAATCAACCAGTATGCGATCGCTTCATCTCCAACAAAATCTCAAAAAGCACTGATTCACGTAAACCGTGAACTTATACATCAAGTGTTAGATTTACTGAAGAATGATTTTAATAGTTGAAAATACTGGGCTGAAATATGCAAACATGGCAAAATAAAAGTTAGAATCTTAGTATAAGTTTACAAAAAGCCCCCAATAATTAAAATGTTAGCTAACTTCAAAGATTTAGGAGAACAGACCCTCAGTAAAATTGCGGAGATGGCGATCGCCACTCAGTTAAAAGCAGATAAGCTAGAAGTCAAAGTCAAATCCAACCCAGAAAACTTAGCCAAAGGGGTTGTAGACTCACTGTCAATCTACAGTGAAGGCTTAATAACATCTAATAACCAACGTCTGCAAAAGATGAACATGACCTTCAAGGAAATTAGTGTTAATCCATTTCAAGCTTTAGTGGGTAAAATCAACTTAACTTCTCCTAGCGATGGTCAAGCTGTCTTTGAGTTAACTGAAGAAAATTTACAAGACTGGCTGAATCTAGTTAAACCAAAAACCTTTAGCAACATGAATTGTAGAATTTTACCTGAGGGAGAATTGGTATTAAATCTACTTTCACCTACTAGAGAAAATATAAACACCAGTATCAAACCGAGGGTGTGTCAAGTACGAAATAGTATTTTACTAGAAGATATTAAAGCAAATACTGCGATTGGGGAAATTTGGCATCAACAACTTTTACGACATACAGAAGCCTGTTTAAATTTACAAAATTTTCAACTCAAAGGTTTTGACCTCAAAATTCACAATGTAAAAGTAAACAATGGCAATTTAGTTATACAAGCCGATACTAAAATTACTCAATTTCGGTAATTATAGTCTGTGATTGATGTATGTATGGAAGGAGATATGATCCCCCTAAATCCCCCTTACTAAGGGGGACTTTTTTGGTGTGAATCTGTAGGTTGGGTTGACTCATACTCTTGCATTTTTTCCAAAAGTTTGTAGCCTTGGGATGGGCGCAAGCCAGGAGATGGGCGCAAGCCGGGAGATGGGCGCAAGCCAGGAGATGGGCGCAAGCCAGGAGATGGGCGCAAGCCAGGAGATGGGCGCAAGCCAG
>NZ_JALKVM010000223.1:0-2031 GCF_057440575.1 Johannesbaptistia floridana | reverse complement strand
CAAAAATAAAGCGCGATCGCCAACTCAAGAAACTACTCTATCTAGGAACTGATTTTAATAAATTTATGCCAACTATCAAGTTTCAGTTACAAGAACAAATGACTGAGTACTACAGCAAGATTAAAGAATTAGGAGGTTGAGAAAATGACCTCTAATCCTCTAGAAACTTGGAAGGAGAAGTTAAAATATCTTCAACAACAAGAGGCGATCGCACCATACCCAGCCCAAAAGTCAATTGAGTCAATTAAGTAGGGTGTGTTAGGGCGAAGCCCGTAACGCACCAAATTATCTGATAAGAGAGCGCTTAATCAGGAGGACCTTTTTTAAGTATTTACCTGAATTAACTGAAGTTAATTCAGTAAATTGTTGGGTTTCGTTTCCAAGGGCCCAACCTACAAACCTACAAGCTCAATTGACTAGGGTGCCAAGCCCGTAACTTGGCAGAAGAAGTTAGAATATCTTCAACAACAAGAGGCGATCGCATCAGACCCAGCCCAAAAGTCAATTGAGTAGGGTGTGTTAGGGCGAAGCCCGTAACGCACCAAACATGAGTAATGAGTTTTGAAGTCTAGTAGGGTGCGAAGCGTGCGAAGCCCGTAACGCACAAGTGTTATGTGAGGGATATTTTTAAAAAAGTATTTATCTTTTGTTGCACTATCCTTTTTGCTATGAATTTCAATTTAGAAGTATAGTAAGAATAGCGCTCTATCTATAGTTTAATCATACAATATGAAAGATTTCTTTATTAGCTATAATAGCCAAGATAAAGTGTGGGCAGAATGGATTGCTTGGACTTTGGAGAAACACGGTTATACGACTATAATTGAAGCCTGGGATTTTCGACCTGGAGGCAATTTTGTCATGGAAATGCACAAAGCAGCTTCTCAAACCAGAAAAACAATTGCAGTATTGTCAGAAAATTATTTAAAAGCTGAGTATACTCATCCCGAGTGGGCAGCAGCATTCGCCAAAGATCCTCAAGGTCAAAATAGAGCTTTAATACCTATAAAAGTTGACGATTGTCAACTGGAAGGATTGCTGAAGCAAATTATTTATTTAAACTTATCAAATTTATCTAAAAAAGAGGCAGTTGCTACTCTGATTGGGGCTTTTAGCGATCGCGCGATCGCCTAAACAAGAACCTACTTTTCCTGGCGAAGGTGTAGGGGAAAATGAAGAGCAAGATATACCCTATCCGGGAACTGATGTTGAAAAATCTATGCCAACTATAAATATGAAAGGGAACAACCAAAATAATCTTACAGGAAATGAGCGAAAAGAGCTGATAGATGCTTTATATTCTCTCGAATCGGGAAAATTTAATCAGTTAATATTTATTATTTCTCCTCCACCAGGCACTATTGCGCCAATGCCTTCTAAACAATCAGATAGGGCTTATGACTTGCTTCAATGGGCAGAATCCTATAATGGGTGTGGTTTAGAGACTATTAAACAAACTCTCTTAAATTTAACAAATGAAGAAACAGACATAAAACAAGTAGACCCGAATTTTAACTCAGAGGCGATCGCTATTTGGCAGGAAAAATTAGCTTATCTTCAACAGCAAGAAGCTATTGCCTCAAACCCCGCGCAAAAGTTTGAGCTACAAAAACAAATCGCTGAATGTCAACAAAAAATTAGGGAATTAGGAGGTTAAAAAAACTGCCTCTAATCCTCTAAAAATTTGGCAGAAGAAGTTAAAATATTTTCAACAACAAGAAGCGATCGCATTAGACCCAGCCCAACAGTCAATTGAGTCAATTAAGTAGGGTGTGAAGCGTGCGAAGCCCGTAACGCACCGTTAGATGAGTAATGAGTAATGAGTAATGAGTAATGAGTAAGAAGGTAGTATTAGTAGGGTGTGAAGCGTGCGAAGCCCGTAACGCACCAAATTATCTCAGGAATTACTGATAAGAGAGCGCTTAATCAGGAGGACCTTTTTTAAGAGGTAAATTGTTGGGTTTCGTTACCTTGGGCCCAACCTACAACCTACAAGCTCAATTGAGTAGGGTGCGAAGCGTGCGAAGCCCG
>NZ_JALKVM010000222.1:0-13452 GCF_057440575.1 Johannesbaptistia floridana | reverse complement strand
GGAGTACCGATGATCGTGGGGGCTTGCAAAAGCCTATAGTTGACCAGTCTTAGTTCTAATCAAACTACGTTTTATTTGCCATCACACCTACAAATACTTCGCCAGTTTGTAGCACTGTGGTTAACAGTTAAACATCTGTATTTGGGCTAAAGAAGTGCTGTTAACTCGACAAACTTTAAAAACATTGACGAGGCGACCTTTACCCTAGAAATAGGAGTTAAACTCATGCGAGTTTTTGTCTTAGATTCCACCAAAAAACCATTAAATCCTTAACATTAAAACTGCTAACCAAACAGTTCAAGGTATTAGCCACAAATACTGTAAACCTATTCACAAGGCGGATGGATATAACTATGCAACATAATAATGGTCCCTCATTTCCTCTCATCGCTAACCTGATGAGAGGTTTAGCGAAAGTCTCCATGAGGGCGGAAAGATGAAAATTGGTATTATTGGATTAGGTTTGATTGGCGGTTCTCTGGGATTAGATTTACGTCAAAGAGGTTATCAAGTATTTGGGGTTTCTCGTTCTAGCCAAACCTGTGAAATAGCAAAAGAAAAGGGAGTAGTAGATGAGGGGAGTGTAGATTTAGGAATATTAAAAGAAACAGAATTAATTTATATTGCTACACCTATAGGTGCCATCTCCCCAACCTTAGAAAAACTATTACCCTACTTAGCACCAGAAACAATTGTGACAGATGTAGGCTCCGTCAAGGAAGAAATTGTTAAAAGTTGTAGTGAGTTATGGCCTAATTTTGTGGGAGGACATCCCATGGCAGGGACTATTCAACAAGGAATAGAGGCGGCACAACTAAATTTGTTCGCCCAGGCACCCTACGTAATTACACCGATAAAAACAACTCCAACAGCAGCAAAAGAAAAAGTAGGGGCTATAGCCTCATCTCTTAACTCAAAAGTATACTATTGCACTCCAGAAAATCACGATCAAGCAGTAGCTTGGATTTCTCATCTGCCAGTGATGATTAGTGCCAATTTAATCACATCCTGTATTCAAGAAACAGATTCAGAAGTATTAGAATTAGCCCAAAAAATAGCTAGTTCAGGATTTCGCGATACCAGTAGAGTAGGAGGAGGTAACGTAGAATTAGGAGTAATGATGGCTCGTTATAATCGTTCTTCACTACTACGTTCTTTAAAACAGTATCGTGCTAATCTAGAACAACTGAGTGATTATCTAGAAACAGAAAATTGGTCAGAAATTACCAAGATTCTCCAGGAGACTCAACAGTCAAGACCTAATTTTACTAGTTAATTAGGAAAAAACTGGCAATCTTATGGCAAAAAAGTAAGAAAGTCTGGCAACTTAATAGCCAAATCTAGTGATATTTCCTAGTAAATAGTAGTAAATTGGACATTGTGTCTTTAACTTTGAAACAAGACGGACATCTCACGGTGCTGAGGACACCTCAGCACCCGTGTCCTCTACTTTGAAAAGTACGGACAAAAACTTTTATAATTAAATCAGGGAATAATGTAAATCAAATCATTAATGAAACGCAAACGAATTAACATTGTACTTAACTCCAATCAATCCGAAAAGTAGCCAATAGGTTAACCGTTTTATTACGAATTAGTTCGTTTTACTACGTTTTGCCCCTCACTCAAGAAGTATACAGTATAATCTTAGGATTTACTCGCTTAATTTTGATAATCAAAAATTATGGATTTATTGCGCTCCCTACCAATAGGGCTTTATTTAGAAAAACCAATTAGCTGGCTACACCGTCTTGATCCCCGAGTCAAGTTAATCTGGTTAATCAGTTTTTTACTATCTCCCCTATTAGCTAACGAGTTATGGCGAATTAGTTTAGTTGGATGGCTATTACTATTATTTTTGTTAACAGCCATACCTTGGAGAGTATTTCGCAAACAAGTAGGCTGGTTAATTATGGTAGTAATCTTAGTATTTTTGATTACTTTGATTAGTCCTGATGGTTTAGCTGTTCAAAGTCAACCTCGACTACCAGTGGAAGATATGGCGCTTTTTTCTCATAAATCCTATAACTACATCATTTTTGATCAAGAATTATTTTTTGACCGCCATTTGACAATTACCCAACGTTCTCTAAATTTAGCTATTCGCATTAGCACTCTTATTTTTACCTTAATTTTTAGTACTAATCTTTACTTGTTAACTACCGCACCAGAAGAAATCACTGCCGGATTAGAAGATTTAATGAAGCCTTTACGTTTTTTTAAGTTACCTGTTACGGAAATTATCTTGACTCTGACTCTATCTTTGCGCTTCATTCCTCTGGTAATGGAAGAGATTCAAAATTTAATTCGCTCAATTCGTACCCGGGCGATTAATTGGAAAAAATTGGGAATTCGTAATAGTATTAAATTATGGACTACTGTACTAGAAAAGTTGTTAGAAAACTTACTAACACGAGCAGAACAAATTGCAGTAGCGATGGAGATTAGAGGATTTACTACTCCTAATGAACATCGAGTGCGTTGGCATCATCTGCAAATACGCCTCAAGGATTGGATTGCCATATTATTATTAGGAGGTTTTTGGTGGCTGCGAATTGTTTGGGGACAAGTTTGACATCATAGGGGGAGACAAGGAGTTAGATTGTTGGGTTTCGTTCCTCAACCTCATCTCTTGCACTCCCAAAAAAGTACAGAAATTGACCAACAGGCGAGAATCAATTTTTAAGGGGTTAGGATCAATTCTTTTACTTCAAAACTTCAAGACTTCAAGACTTCAAGACTTCAAGATTCATCCCAACCTACGGGATCAAAGCTTTGGTTATGATAATAAACTTGCTTTTTAACAAACCTATATTATATTATAAAATTAAAATTGTAAACAAATATTAAGGTTTCTTTAATGTACTTATATTATGTCCTGGGGGCAATACTAGCCTTAACAATAGTAGGTATCATCATCTACCTACTCACTCCACGGAGTTACGAATCCTCTGACACAGTAGCCAATTCTTACGACAACTGGACACAAGATGGTATCTTAGAATTCTATTGGGGTGAACATATTCATCTAGGCCACTATGGTTCTCCACCACGCAAAAAAGACTTTTTAGAAGCTAAATCTGACTTTGTCCACGAGATGGTCAAATGGGGAGGCTTAGATAAGTTACCCAAAGGCACAACAGTGTTAGATGTGGGTTGTGGAATTGGTGGTAGTAGTCGAATCCTAGCTAAAGAGTATCAATTTGATGTCACAGGGGTCACTATTAGTCCTAAACAAGTACAACGCGCTCAAGAATTGACTCCTGAAGGGGTTACTGCTAAATTTCAGGTAGATGATGCCCTGAATCTATCCTTCCCTGATGATAGCTTTGATGTAGTTTGGTCAATAGAAGCTGGTCCTCACATGCCAGACAAGGCTAAATACGCTCAAGAAATGGTTAGAGTTTTAAAACCCGGTGGAACTTTGGTAGTAGCTGACTGGAATCAACGTGACGATCGCCAAAAACCTCTAAACTGGTGGGAAAGAATTGTCATGCGTCAACTCTTAGACCAATGGTCACACCCTGCTTTTTCTAGTATTGAAGGTTTTTCTGAGTTAATAGCTGAAACAGGAAAAATAGAGGGAGAAGTAGCCACGGCAGATTGGACCCAAGAAACTCTACCATCTTGGTTTGAATCAATCTGGCAAGGTATAGTCAGACCAAAAGGACTAATTATTTTTGGTTTCTCAGGATTCATCAAATCTCTTCGAGAAGTTCCCACTATGCTGTTAATGCGATTAGGATTTGGGAATGGTTTATGCCGCTTCGGTATGTTTCGCGCCATCAAAGCTAACTCACAACCTCAGTCATCAGATGTAGCTGAAGCTAATGCCGTGAAAGCTTAGTTTTTTATTTAAATTTGCCCCAATTTCGGGGCAAAATATTATTCTTCCATAAACATGTATTTGTGTGTAGCATATAGTATTGACTTTTGCACAACATCTATGCTATTTTGATATGAGAAAACTTTTAAATTTGAGAAGATATGAAAATCTTAGCAAAATATGCTCTAACTGCCCTAGCTCTGAGTAGCTTATTTCTTCCTAACTCTGCTAATTCTCAAGCCATTCAATTTGATGATGAAAACGCATCGGGCGGAACCCTATCGTACGACGGGGTGGGAGGTCCTTTAGAGGGCACAGATATTTTACTAGATACCATCTTGGGACTTAGCGTTCCTGTTAACGGAAATGATCCTCTAACTTGTGTGGGCTGTGTTTTGAATTTTGAAACAGGCCCAAACACTCTTGAGTCTGGTACCAACTATGAATTTAGTCCTGGGGGTTTTCTAAATATCACGGGATCAGCATTTACTACAGGTGGTACTCTTATTGCCAGCGGTACTTTACTACAAGGTGTATTTACAGAAGCAGTTACTGGTACTGCTCAAGAGATAATCCCTGGTATTGGAGTTGTCTTTTTTTCAGGAGATGGATCTGACACTAAAGATCCAGCAATTCCAGGATACTTCGGATTAAATGAAACAGATTTTACTTTTACAGAGGTAGTTATTGCATCTCCTGATGTTATGGTGGACAGTAACGGCGGATTTACATCAACCGTAAGTGATTTAACTTTTATTAATGCTACTTCTACTCCAGAACAAGGAGTTTCCCCTTTAGTTTTCTTAGGAGTACTTGCTTTGAGTACCGTTGGCTTAAAACTCAAGCAGAATAGCTAAAATCAAGTAAAATTGCTCTGACTGCAAAGGTAGATTCGATTCGTAATCTAGAAAAAAAGCAATTAAATGAGCCATTCCTATAGAGCTATGCTTTATAAACATCTTTCTTAACATAAAACTTGACAAAAACACCAACTTGTGTATAAGTGCTTTTTCAGATTTTGTTTAAGAAAATAATGTATAGTAATATACATTTTATCCACAACTTAAGTAATTTTACTTAAAACTCCTCTCCCTGCTCCCTGCTCCGGTGCTCCCTGCTATACAAGGGTTTCAGAGTTGCTTATAAAGGATAGCCTATAGAGGCGGCATTGCAATTTGGCAAATAGAGGAAAATTGAAAAAGTGTCAAAAATGGGGTCTCAAAAATCTACAAAAATTGACTTAAGAACCCTTTTTTTTGATTTTTTACTCAAGGCAAAATATTATTTTTCTATCTCTACTTCTTGTTGTAGCTTTTCTACTAACTCAATTTCTAGGGGGTTATTATTTGCCCATTCTTGACGCTGCTTTCTAATTTTAGCTAAATTATCCTCAATATTCTCTGGGGTTAACAACACTCCAAAATCCTCTGGTAATGTCTCCGATTGATAGTTGAACATTCTATCTAAGATTAAATTACCAATGTTGGGAGTATAGTGAGAATTGTCTGCATAGTTGTCCATATCCTCACTAATTTTTTCTGTGGTAACGCTGTTATAACCAGAAAAATCCCAAACAGGTACCATTTTAACCATTTCTCGCTTCCATTGTTCCCAGGTTGACCATTGGTTTGTAGCGCGAATAGCTTCCCATTGAGTTGCATGGGAAGGGGAAATAAATACTGTTAATTGAATATTATTTTCCTGACACAACTGAACTATTTTTTGAAAATCAGCTAAATATTCCTGAGAAAACTGATAATCTGAATGCAGTCTAAAATAGAGCTTAATACCTCCTTCAAATCGCCATTGAGAGGTACTACTATCTAAACTACGGTTAGGCATAAACCCATTTTCCCCATAACTCTCATCGCCATTAGGAGTATTTAAACTAGCTACAACTGTTTCTTGACTCGCAGTCAAAGTATCAAGAGAAAAAAGCGCATTAATCGCATCAGATACAACTATATGAGTTTTTTCTAATCTAGCTTCTGAGAAAGTAGGCTGATTATCAAGATTGGCATTGAACATAAAAAAGTCAACCCCAAGAATAATTTCTTGTACATCAGGTTGATTTTTAACAGCATGTTCTAAATACCGTAAAACTTCATAGGCATTAGGACCATTTATAGCTAAATTATAAGCTGATTCTTGATCTGCTAAATTCAGATGACTTGGATCTATACCTTGTTTAGTTCTCGAAGATCCGATAATAATCACTTTGGGTTTGATTCTGGTGATATCTACAGCTTTGAATAGGCGATCGCTATTATCTTTATTGGGTTTTTGATGATTTATGCCGAAAAAATTAGGCGTATTAAACACATCATAAGGATCTACTAACCAATTCAAGCCTGCCACTGACAATAGAGGCAGAGAAACAGCGATAAAAAAGCCAAAAGTATAGTTACTATATTTTCCAGATATAGACAACTTTTTTTTCAATTTCTTTGGTGTTGCAGTGATTCGAGAGATACTCATATTTTAAAATTGAAAATATAAAAATTCAGATACACGATTAAGAGATAACAAAGCTACCCCAGTTAGAATACCAATCCATGTTCCCCACCACCAATTAGGCCTCATATTCCTTAGAATTTCCTGTGTATTAGGTAATTGAGTCACAGAAAGGGTAAGAATAGCTAAAACTAAGAAGCTGAGGGTTTTACTTCCATATACTTGAGGTAAATATACCATATCTGTCCATCTTTGCAGTTGTATCCCAAAGTTAGTTAATACAGATAATTTACCTTGAGGTTCACCTGGGAGAACTATTCCCTTTAACCCTACCATAGCTTTAATTATTTCTACACCATCGGGTAAATTTTGTGCCCTAAATAATACCCAAGCCACAATTACAAAGAAAAAAGTAATTAACCAAGCGATAAAACCTGGTATTGGTTTTTTTAACTTGCGCCACAAATGATTGATTGATAAATAAATACCGTGTAACCCTCCCCAAATAATAAATGTCCATCCGGCGCCATGCCATAAACCACCTAATAGCATAGTAGTTAATAAATTAACATAACGTCTTATTTCTCCTTTGCGATTACCTCCTAAAGGTATATATAAATAGTCTCGCAGAAAGTTAGATAGGGTAATATGCCAACGCCGCCAAAAGTCAATAATTGAAGTTGCCTTATAGGGAGAATCAAAATTAACAGGCAGGTGAATATTAAACATTAACCCCAATCCAATCGCCATATCGCTATAACCAGAAAAGTCAAAATAAAGCTGAAAAGTATAAGCTAAGGCGCCTACCCAAGCTTCTATAAAAGTTACTTCTCCTGCATTATCAAAAACTATTCCTACCCAGGGTGAAACATTATCAGCGATTAAAACTTTTTTACATAGTCCCATGCTAAATAGTGTTATACCTAGAGCAAAGTTTTTCTGAGAAAATATATAGTGTCTAAGTTTATGAAATTGCGGTATCAGTTCATCATGGCGTAAAATTGGACCTGCAATTAGTTGGGGAAAATAAACGATAAATAAGCTATAGGTAAGTAAATCATAGTTATTTTTCTGGGTTTCCCCTCGATATACATCTACTAAATAAGCTATTTGAGTGAAGGTATAAAAGGATATTCCTAGGGGTAAAAACAATTCCCATAGGGGAAAATCTGTGCTCAATACCCCATTCATTGAAGCTACAAAAAAGTTACTATACTTATAGTAAGCAATTATCGCTAAATTGATTCCGATTCCTGTCCACAGTAAAATTTTAGCTGCTTTACTCTTGAGGGTAACCTTGGTAATTAAATTACCCATTTGATGGTTAAAGACGATAGAAATAAGTATCAACAAGACATAGGGAGGATTCCAATAGGCGTAAAAAAACAATGAACTCAGCGTTAACCAGAGTTTAGCTAATTTAATTAAACGAAATTTCCCTAAGATAAAAAATACTATTAAAGTTATCGGCAAAAATAGAAAGATAAAAACATAGGAGTTAAATAACATATTCTTATACTTCTGTTTTGTAAAAAGTTACGATTAAATATAACAAAAAATCTACCATAACATCTTTTTTATAAGAAGAGTGAAGTTAAATTCCTCTAACCTACATTATGTATCTTAGTCAATTATTGGTTCGCGATTAAAATAATCGCGAACTACTTTCCCATATATTGTTTATGATGTTACCTGGTGAGAGTCATCCCCGTTGAAAACTTTCAATACTACGCTCAAAAGTAGCCAACTCCCTCTGAAAAATTTCTTGACTAGCTGTGTAAGTAACTAACCAAAATTTCTCTTCATCTGGAATTACATAAATTAACTGTCTTAAATTATTATTTGCTTGAGCTAAACTTAGGGTAATTTTAACAGCATTGGGATAATTATTATTAAGAGAAACGTCTTCTGAAATGATGATTTGAGCTTCTTTTTCTAATTGATTTAGTAGAGGAGAAACATATTCTGAAAGAGTTTTAGGTGTATCTGAATCATTATCTACAGAGGTAATATTCACATTGGTGATGACTGGGTTAGACAAAGAAGTAGAATCAATGGCTAAGAGTGCGATCGCCGCGCCGCTTTGCTTGACTCTTTTTAGTCTTTCTCTAATATTATTAGAGACTGTTTCTTGTGGAGTAATAATTAAATCCTCCTCTGTATTGAGACTACCACCTTGATAAGTTTTTGGTAAGGATAAACTGATATCTTGGCCTTTGATTTCGTGCCATCCTTCAATTACTTGATTAGATATTTGATTAGAGATAATCTCAGCAGAATCAAAACTGTTTTGATTGCAACCACTTAACACTATCATACATATACAAGTAATGATAATTTTTTTGGATAGTCCTATACAAACTCTCATAAAGCTCTTGCTATTTAGCGTTGTTTAATTAAATTATAATATAGTAGATTGTTGGGTTTCGTATCCAAGGGCCCAACCTACCAGGTTGAAGCATCATCTTAATGGGCAATAGGCATTATTTTGGCGATCGCCCTTTTGAGTAATGAGTTTTGAAGTAATAAGTTTTGAAGTAAGAAATAATGAGTTTTGGAGTAATGTGAATTTAGTAGGGTGTGTTAGGGCGAAGCCCGTAACGCACCACATTATCTAGTTAACTTAGGAGAATGTGAAGCGTGCGAAGCCCGTAACGCACCGTCAGTTGAGTTTTGAAGTAACGAGTAAGAAGTAATGAGTTTTGAAGTAATGAGTAAGAAGTAATGAGTAATGAGTTAAAGAATTAATGCGATCGCGCTTCAAAATTGATTCTCGTCTGTTGGCCAATTTCTGTACTTTTTTAGAAAGAGGAAAGGTAGATTGTTGGGTTTCGTTGACTCAACCCAACCTACCAGGTTTAAGCATCATCTTGATGGGCAATAGGCATTATTTTGGCGATCGCCCTTTTGAGTAATGAGTAATGAGTCACTTTAGTAGGGTGTGTTAGGGCGGAGCCCGTAACGCACCACATCATGTAGTTAACTTAGGAGAATGTGAAGCGTGCGAAGCCCGTAACGCACCGTCAGTTGAGTTTTGAAGTAACGAGTAAGAAGTAATGAGTTTTGAAGTAATGAGTAAGAAGTAATGAGTAATGAGTTAAAGAATTAATGCGATCGCGCTTCAAAATTGATTCTCGTCTGTTGGCCAATTTCTGTACTTTTTTAGAAAGAGGAAAGGTAGATTGTTGGGTTTCGTATCCAAGGACCCAACCTACAAGTTTGAAGCATGATCTTTATGGGCAATATTTTGGCGATCGCCCTTTTGAGTAATGAGTTTTGAAGTAATAAGTTTTGAAGTAAGAAATAATGAGTTTTGGAGTAATGAGTTAAAGAATTAATGCGATCGCGCTTAAAAATTGATTCTCGTCTGTTGGCCAATTTCTGTACTTTTTTAGAAAGAGGAAAGTAGATTGTTGGGTTTCGTTGACTACGCAATTTACTACACACTCTTAGTAAAAAACCTACCCTTGTGGGGGTTGGAATAAGCCATCACAAATCGCTACTATTGCTAGAACTTCTTCTACGTGTACGCTTGGTTACATCTATTTTGGGACCTTGCTTTTCTGTAGATGAAGTTACTGATGATTTAGGTATAGGTTTAGCTGGAGGTTTTTTCACAACCTCTCCCAAATTTTTACCAGTTTTAATTACTAATTGTAGATTCTTCTGCAATTTTACCTGTAAATCCCAAAAATGCCCTTCTGTATTATTAGGCAAATTACCAAATAGTTTTAAAGTAAAAAAACTGTTTTTCTGAGATTGAGTAGAAGAATTACGTTGAACTCTCAATAAAATAAAACGCTGTTTGCGATTGATTTTAATAACTTCACCACGAATCGAAAAATAGCGATCTTCCCAAATATTTTGCTCTTCTTGTGTATCAGGTTGCCAAACTCCAACAATCTGTAGAGATAGTTCGCCTGTAGTTGATTTAGTGCGAGGATAGACGACCCAAAAATACTCTTGATTCAAATCTAAATTACTTTTAAGTAAACCTAGCGCCTTACCTAGTACAACAGTACGAATTGATTTTTTTTCACTATCTATAAGATAACCTTGGTGAATTTTTTCCTGAGAAGCTTGGTATTGAGCTTTAACTAAGCCGATCGCTCTATACTGTAAAGGATGACTAGGTTGAGGAATTGGTGGTTTTTGACTGGGTTGAAAAGAATTCATCGTATTTTTCAAAGATACCAGAGGCGATCGCGCTATGATTTTTCTAGTTTAGTTTAATATAACAATCTTACTCAATAGTTGCTTTTAGTAATAAATTATTGAGTTTCGTAAAATAAGAGCGTGATTACTCAAGTTATTTGACACAATGGGAAAACACGCCCCTATAGGAGAAATATATTTTATGAAACTAGCTTACTGGATGTATGCAGGTCCTGCCCATATTGGTACCTTACGCATTGCTAGTTCTTTTAAAAATGTCCATGCCATCATGCACGCACCCTTAGGTGATGATTATTTTAACGTGATGCGCTCAATGTTAGAAAGGGAAAAAGATTTTACCCCAGTAACCACTAGTATTGTAGACAGACATGTCCTGTCCCGTGGTTCTCAAGAAAGAGTAGTAGACAATATAGTCCGTAAAGATAGTGAAGAAAACCCAGATTTAATTGTTTTAACTCCTACTTGCACCTCAAGTATTCTTCAAGAAGATTTAGAAAACTTTGTAGAAAGAGCTACCATCGATTCAAAAGGGGATGTGATGTTAGCCGACGTTAACCACTACCGAGTTAACGAATTACAAGCCGCGGATCGCACTTTACAACAGATTGTAGAATTTTACCTCAAGAAAGCTACCAAACAGGGAGATTTACCCTCAGATAAAACCTCTAAACCATCGGTGAATATTATCGGGATGACTACTCTCGGTTTTCATAATCAGCACGATTGTAAGGAATTAAAACGCCTAATGGCGGATTTAGGTATAGAAGTAAATGCCGTGATACCTGAAGGCGCATCTGTAGGTAATCTCAAAAATTTAGTCCGCGCTTGGTTTAATTTAGTTCCCTATCGAGAAATTGGCTTAGCCACCGCCTCTTATCTCCAGGAAAATTATAATATGCCCTATGTAGATACAACTCCTATGGGAGTGATTGAAACAGCTAAGTGTATTAGAGAAATCCAAGCAGTTATCAATAATCAAGGGGGTAATGTAGATTATGAAAAGTTTATTGAGAATGAAAGCATTAATTCATCTCAAGCAGTTTGGTTTTCTCGTTCCATTGATTGTCAAAATTTAACCGGGAAAAAAGCCGTAGTTTTTGGCGATAATACTCATGCTGCCGCACTTACTAAAATTCTGGCCCGAGAAATGGGTATAGATGTGGTATTAGCTGGCACTTACTGTAAGTATGATGGTGATTGGTTCCAAGAACAAGTTCAAGACTATTGCCGCGAAGTCTTGATTAGTGATAGTAATGGAGAAATTGCTGATAAAATTGCTAGTTTAGAACCTGCGGCTATTTTTGGTACTCAGATGGAACGCCATGTAGGGAAACGTTTAAGTATTCCCTGTGGTGTGATTGCTGCACCTGTTCATATTCAAAACTTCTCTTTGGGTTATAAACCGTTTTTAGGCTACGAAGGTACTAATCAAATTGCTGATTTGGTTTATAATTCCTTTACTCTGGGTATGGAAGATCACTTGTTAGAGATTTTTGGGGGACATGATACTAAAGAAGTAATTCACAAGGGTATCTCCGCAGATTCAGATTTAAGCTGGAGTAAAGAAGCCCAAAACGAATTAAACAAAGTTCCTGGGTTTGTGCGAGGCAAAGTGAAACGCAATACAGAAAAGTTCGCTCGCGATCGCCAATTTACTGAAATCACTCTTGAAGTCATGTATGCTGCTAAAGAAGCGGTAGGCGCTTAATTACTCTGGCGAATATCCTATCCAAAGATTACTTTGACTCTAGCCTAGGCATTATGGTGTTTGACATCAAAATAAAGCTCTTTTCCCCCCTTTTTCAAGGGGGGTTAGGGGGGATCAAAATGTCCCTTGTCTACGTAGGGCTTGCTGAATAAATGTAAAACTTTTGCTAGATAAAGGCTTGAGCCCATTTTTATCAGAAAAAGTGCAAGGTTTTTTGATATATTATGCTAGAAAGAGTGCATTTTTTTCTTTAATTACTCGAAAATTCATAAATCATTATTACCTTCTGCCTCCTGCCTCTCTTGCCTCCTGCCTTTCTCCTCACCAAAACTTACTTTTTCAGCAGACCCTACGTAACGCTATAGCTTTGGATAGGATGCAATATTATTATTATTAAGAGTGTTGAAGCAATAAAGTGTGAGTTGTCCAAGTTGGACATCCACACCCGAAAAAATCATAATCCTCTGTCCAAATTGATGCGGATAAAGCTAAAGATAAAGCAACTGTTTCCCAATCATTAGGATCTCTTGGAATCCGTTTTCTAGCTTCTTCTTCAAAAGATTGATAAAAAGATAAAGGAATAGTAGTTATTTTCTGATCAATTAAATTCAAAGCTTTTTCCCACTGTAATTGCCCCAATTCTTCCGTTAAATCTGTTCTATTAACTATAATTTTTATTCGCTTTTTCAACTCATGCTGAACTTCATTTCTCATCTTTTGTGCTAGAAACAAATCTAAAAAATCTGAACTAATTAAATCTCTTCCTCGTTTTCTAAGAAGTTCAGAAATTAAGATATTTGTATCAACAACTAAACGCATGATTACTCTTTTGCATTTATAAGCATTGAAACATACTCATTTTCCGTTAAGCCCGTTTCAGCTAATACTTTTTCCATAATAGCATCTAGTTCTTCTTTGGCTTTGTTAACTTTTGTCTGGTCAATAGCAGGATAATAATAACCTACTAGTTTTTCGTTATGCTTAATAGAAATAGGTTCGATTTGGGTTAATAATTCTTCTTTTTTTAATTCATCAAATTTAATATTTTTCATAATAATTCAGAGATTTTTTTCAAAAACAGTTATTTGCATAGACAGAACGGATATATTAAAATTATAGTAGATTTTTTCGGAACTTTGAAACGTTAGTATTAGTAGGGTGTGTTAGGGCGAAGCCCGTAACGCACCTAGATGAGTTTTGAAGTAATAAGTAATGAGTAATGAGTAAGAAGGTAGTAACCTGTAGGTTGGGCCCTTGGTCACTACACCCAACAGGATAAAAGTAGTTG
>NZ_JALKVM010000221.1:0-13621 GCF_057440575.1 Johannesbaptistia floridana | reverse complement strand
GCAAGGCTTGCGCCCACAAAAGCAAGGCTTGCGCCCACAAAAGCAAGGCTTGCGCCCACAAAAGTAAGGCTTGCGCCCACAAAAGTAAGGCTTGCGCCCACAAAAGTAAGGCTTGCGCCCACAAAAGTAAGGCTTGCGCCTTTGATGTGAGGAAAGCGAAAAAGGAACTATATGTATTTACATAGTAGCCCACGCCTGACACGGAATAATAAAATCAATGTTGGGTTATCTCCCTGCCCAACCTACAAATTAATCAATATACAAACGGACTTTATATTACAACCAGTAGGGCGCAAGTATGAGCGATGGGCGCAAGCCTTGCGCCCCTACTGGGCACTTTTTTTCAAAAGAAAACCAGCTTAAACCTATACCAAATAAGAGTTTTATCTTTATTCAGCAAGCCCTATTTAGAATAAATTAATAACTAGGATTTGGCAGCAAACCAATCTTTTACTACTTCACTGACAGATTTAGCCTGACTATCTACTAAATAATTAAGCTGCTGCATTTCCTCTTCAGAAATAGTACCTGCTAAATCTTCAATTGCAGGTTTTAACTGGGGATATTGGCGCAAAGTTTCTTGATTAACAATGGGCACAGCTTGATAGGGAGGAAAATATTGGCGATCGTCTTCTAACACTACTAAATCTAACACAGGAATTAAACCATCAGTAGAATTACCTGCTACTAAATCAACTTTACCACTATTTAAAGCTTGATAAAGTAAACCTAAATCTATTTCTAATGGTGGTTGAGAAAATTCTAAATTATATGTCTTTGCTAAACCCGGATAACCATCTTCTCTTTGGATAAATTCATAGCCAAAACCTGCTCGCCAATTAGGGGTATATTTAGCCACATCAGAGATAGTTTTAATCTGTAATTCTTGAGCATCTTTATTTCTTATTACAATGGCAAAGGTGTTATTAAATCCTAGGGAAGACATCACCACTAAATCATATCTTTGTTGATAGAGTTGTTTCACTTTTTGATAAACTGAATCAGGATTATTATCTACTGGTTGTTCTAAAATTGCTGTTAAAGCTGTACCAGTATATTCTACATAAGTATCAATTTCTCCTGCTTTTACAGCTTCATGACAAATAAAAGTTCCACCTAAATTAAATTGACGTTCAACTTTTAGCTGGGTGTTATTCTCTATTTGTTGAGCTAAAATCTCTCCTAAGATAACTTGTTCAGTAAAGTTTTTAGAACCGATAACAATAGTATTAAAACCCCTTTGATTAGTATTTAATAAACTAAATATGCCTAATCCTAATAACAAAACTAGTACTAAACCGGAAAACTTCAACCAAGAAGCCTTTAATATCTTTTTACTTCTGCCAACTCTCTTAAGATTTTTTTCTAAATATCCTAAGGCGGCATCAATTAATAAGGCAATTATGGCAGCAGGAATCGCGCCTGCCAATATTAGTTGATTGTTAACTGTAGCAATACCTCGAAAGATAAACACACCCAAACCACCTCCCCCAATCGCCGCGGCAATCGTGGCAATACCTACACTAATCACGGCAGCGATTCTTACTCCCGCAATAATCACCCCTAAGGCTAAGGGGATTTCTACTTTCTTTAGTAATTGCCAGGGTGTCATTCCCATGGCTATACCTGCTTCTTTTACTGAGGGGTCAATACTAGTAATTCCTACGTAGGTATTCCGAATCAGGGGTAATAAAGCATAAAGAGACAAGGCAATAATTGCCGGAGTTTTACCAATACCGCCAATGATGGGTATTGATAGTAAGAAACCAAAGATAGCTAAACTCGGGATTGTTTGAATAGCATTAGCAATTACTAAGATTGGTTGTGCTAAATTAGGTTTTTTAGTAATGATTATGCCGAGAGGAATACCAATGATTATAGCTATCCCCATCGCTATGATTACTAGTAGTAGGTGTTCTCCAGTTTTGAGAATAATGTCTAATAACATCTTAATTTAATATTAATGATAATTATTGCCCCAAAAGCGAATCGCCATTGTTATTTTTAAACTTACCATTTTGATTATCAAGCTTGCTGTCTCTGATGTTATCTTTGTACTAACTAGTTTTGAGGAAAAATTAAATAAACCTTTAATTACCCATAGGTTTAGCTAAGTTACTCAGATTAACTGGATAACCGCCAATTACTAAGTAAAAACTCTCAGAAATCGCCGCAATTTGACGGACTAAACTCCCTAGGCGATCGCGAAAAGTCCTCCCTATAGGATAAGCTGGTATTACTCCCCAACCTGTTTCTTCAGCTACTATAATAATTTTACCTGAAGCTTTAGTTAAACTCTTGATTAATTCTGTTTGAGATTGTTGCCAGGTGATTTCATCTAAATCAATCAGATTAGCAACCCAAGTTCCCAAAGAATCAATTAACAGACAATGATTAGCATCAGCTTGATTAATCCCTGTGGTTAAATCTACTGGAATTTCCCAAGTCTCCCAATCTTTTGGTCTTCTTTGACGATGTAAAGAAATTCTTTGCTGCCATTCTACATCCTTGGCATCATCTCGTGATGTAGCTATATATATAACATTTAGATTACTAGCTCTAGCTAGATTTTCTGCCCATTCGCTTTTGCCGGAACGAGCAGGACCCGTAATTAAAATAACCTTAGATTTACCTAACATATTAATATAGTAGCAGTACTTAGAATAAATCATTTAAATCAACTTATAAGTTACTATATTACTGCAATAGCATGACAAAAGAATCACCTAAAATACCTGTTTCTGTATTAATTCCTGCGAAAAACGAAGAGTTAAATATTTCTGCCTGTTTAGAGAGTGTATCTCAAGCAGATGAAATCTTTTTAGTAGATTCCCAAAGTAGCGATCGCACCGTGGCTATTGCTGAAAGTTACGGAGTAAAAGTCGTGCAATTTTATTTTAAAGGAGGTTGGCCTAAAAAGAAAAATTGGTCTTTAGAGAATCTTAGTTTCAAAAATGAATGGATATTAATTGTAGACTGTGATGAACGAATTACTCCCGAACTCTGGCAAGAAATTGATACAGTAATTAAAAATGAACAATATAATGGCTACTACCTAAATCGCAAAGTTTTTTTCCTAGGTAGATGGATTCGTTATGGTGGTAAATATCCTGACTGGAATTTACGTTTATTTCGCCATCAAAAAGGACGGTACGAAAATCTTCATACAGAAGATATCCCTAACACAGGAGATAATGAAGTTCACGAACACGTAATTTTAACGGGAAAAGCTGGCTATTTAAAAAACGACATGCTGCATATTGACTTTCGTGATATCTATCATTGGTTAGAACGTCACAATCGTTATTCTAATTGGGAAGCAAAAGTTTATTATAATTTAATTAATAATCTTAATAATCAAGAAGAATTAGAAGCTAGTTTTTGGGGCAATTCTGTCCAGAGAAAACGCTTTTTGAAAAAAATCTGGGTTTACCTGCCAAATAAACCCATACTAAGATTTATTTGGATTTATCTCATCAGATTTGGATTTCTCGATGGTAAAGCCGGCTATATTTATGCGCGTTTACTCAGTCAGTATGAATATCAAATTGAGGTTAAGCTTTATGAATTGCGAAAATTTGGTGGTCAATTAAATGTATCTGAAACCAATCCCAAACTCAATTCCTATCAATCCTAAATTTAGGTATAGTTAAAAATATATGAACACATCTTCCCTGCCTTCAGAAGCTTTAACCACTGAACCGTTTGTAGATTTAAGTAAATATGATCAATCAGATTTTAACAGAGGACGTTCTCATTGGGTTATCTTAATTTGGTGGTTAGTACAAGCCGTTGTCTTTCCCCTGACTTTACATAACTTTAATGGCTTGAGATGTTTTATCTTACGCATGTTTGGAGCTAAAATTGGCAAAAAAGTAGTAATTCGCCCTTCTGTACGCATTTATTATCCTTGGAAATTAACTATAGGTGATTATAGTTGGATAGGAGATGATGTGTTTTTCTATTCCTTAGACCAGATAACCTTGGGGTGTCATTGCGTAGTTTCTCAAAAATCCTATCTCTGTACTGGTAGTCACAAATACACAGATCCTCATTTTGGTTTAACTACAGCGCCAATCGTCATTGGCAATGGAGCTTGGGTGGCTACAGATTGTTTTATAGGTCCAGGGGTAACTATAGGTGCTAATACAGTGGTAGGAGTACGGAGTAGTGTTCTCAAAGATTTACCATCAGGTTATGTAAGTTGGGGAAATCCCTGTAGTCCACAATACTTGAGAAAAATGGAAAAAACATCTACACAATCATAAAATGTTTTGATATGATAGAAGTATAAATAAGATAAATCGTTCATCTCTTCACTCTAGAGACGGAAGTAGGGAGATTGATATCCCGAAGGAACGCGCTTCATGCAACTCCGAAAGGAAAATTTTGAGGCCATAGTTCTGTGATGAATAAACAAGTAGTTAAAACCAAAGACGATTCTTTAACAAACAAACTAGAATCAAACGTAGTTAGCATCTATACAAAAAAACGCCAATTAAATCCGGTGGATGACAATTTTGACTTTTCTTTATGGTCGAAGGTTGTTAAGAAGCAGATGCTAGAAGTGGTAGAGAGAAAAAGGTAATCTTCAAAGGCAAATAAGATAAAATTATTAGCTTTAATAAAGTTTAAAAACATCAGCATAGAAAGATAATTCGCTTTCTATAGCTTTTTTTATGTTTTCCGCCTGTCTAAAGCCGTGTTGTTCATCAGGAAAAGAAACATAAGTAACCGGAATGTTTTTAGCTTGTAAAGCGGTAACCATCTTTTCTGCCTGGTTAGGGGGTACAACCTTGTCTTCTAAGCCTTGTAAGAAGATAACTGGACAATTAAGGCGGTCAACATAGTTAATAGGCGATCGCTGTTGATAAATTTCCTGAGATTCGGGATAAGGACCAATTAAACGATCCAAATAGCGAGACTCAAACTTATGAGTATCTTTCGCTAAAGCTTCTAAATCACTCACACCATAGTAACTAGCGCCTGCTTTAAAAGTATCCCGAAATGTTAAAGCCGCTAGGGTTGTATAACCTCCCGCACTACCTCCAGTAATAGCTAAGCGATTTCCATCTACCTTATTCTGGTCTACTAGGTATTTAGCGCCATTAACACAGTCATCAACGTCAACGATTCCCCACTGTTTTTCTAGACGTTTGCGAAAATCTCGACCATAACCAGTGCTACCACCATAGTTGACATCGAGTACAGCAAAACCTCTACTGGTCCAATATTGGATTTTCAGACTAAAACTAGCTAAAGCAGGCGCTGTCGGACCTCCATGACTTTTAACTAGTAGTGGAGGCAACTCATTGGGGGGTCCTTGATAATCTTGATTTTGAGGAGGATAGTACCAACCATAAGCCGTTAAACCATTGGTAGTGGGAAAAGCGATCGCCTCAGGGGTAGATAGATAGCCACTATCTAGAGTCAGGGTTGTAGATTTACGGATAACTTGTAAGCTATGATTATCTGACTCATAGCGCCAGTTGAACTCTACTACTACCGTCGGTTGAGTTGCAGAAGAGGCAATTAAGACCACTTGTTCTCCCTTAGCTTTGACAGCGAGAATATTAGTATAGGGGAGGTCAAAATTTCTCAATTGTTTAGTTTCAGTATTTAAATAAGCTAAATACCAAGCACCATTTTGGGTATAGGCGGTAATAATTTCTTTTTCACTGACAAAACTGTAAAGAGAAATACCAAAAATCCAGTGAGGATAAGTAAATTCTGCTGGCATTTCCTGTAAACATTCGATTTCCCCATCCAAATTGAGGCGATAGAGATTCCACCAATTTTGGCGATCGCTCACAAAATATAATACCCCATCAGGAGACCATTCTGGTTGACTAATTGCTTCATTTGCTTCTCCTGCTACTAGTTTTTTCTCTCCTAAGCTACCATCGGGGTTAATAGTAGCTACCCATAACTTAGTATTATCCCAAGGCATATCAGGATGATTCCAACTAATCCAAGCCAATTGGGAACCATCGGGACTAAGACGAGGATAGCTGTAGAAATCAGACCCTGATACTATAGTTTTTACCTCACCCGAGTTTAAATCAACCGATACTAAAGTATTTTCTGGTTCTTTACTTGTGTCTTGGTGGTCTTCACAAACACATAAGAGGCGATTATGTTGACTGTCTAAAATTAAATCAGCATAGCGTCTGGAAGATTCTGCTGTTAGGGGGACAGTATTATTATCTTCTGTTTGGTAATAGATTCTTTGATCTGAGTAGTTGACAAAGAAAATCTTTTCCTTGGCTACTAAAAAAGCACCACCCCCATATTCATGAACGCGAGTACGTATATTATAATCTTTAGACGTGATTTCACTAATTTCTTGATTTTGATTACGCTTCATCAGAACATTGCGGCCTTTTTCCTGGGGTCTTCCTTCTAACCAGTAGATATCTTGTCCATCAATTGCCACTGCTGATAGACTTATGCTGGAAGATACCATTAAATCAGCATTAATTGGCGATTCCCAGGATCCATAGTGTGCTATTTTTACTTTGTTTGATGTCATAAATCAAGAAATGGGTGAAAATTTTGTCAAAAGGCTATAGAGTAAGTCTATATCCTATAGGATATAGACTATTTTGCGCTGAATTTTTATTGATTTTTATGATATCTTAACAAAATTCTCAGAAAAATTGCTCATCTGGTAACAACAAGCTTGAAGTGAAAGCAGGTTAGATTTTAGGTATTATTTTACTTATATCAAAGTATGAGCGATGGGCGCAAGCCTTGCGCCCCTACTACTGGGCACTTTTTTCAAAAGAAAACTAGCTCAAACATATACCAAATCAGAGTTTTAGATTTATTCAGCAAGCCCTACATAAAAATAAAAATAAAAATAATATCAGGGGAAATAAGTCTAACACTTAACATTGAATAATTCCTCTTCTCCTTTAGGAAGTAAATATGAAAATTCATCAATTAGAATACTATGATCGAGAATATAATTGGAATCTAGAACCATTAGAACTATTAGATAATCTTAATCTTTTAGTAGGAGTATCTGGGGCGGGTAAAACAAGAATTTTAAGGTCTATTAGTAGTCTCAAAGCAATAGCAAACGGTGCTTCTTTAAATGGTGTTGAATGGACTGTTTGTTTTTCTCTACAAGATACAACTAGATATGAATGGAGTGGTGAGTTTGAACTAATAAAACCAAAAACTCTTGTTGATGAAGATTATCATGAAGATGAAAAACAAAAAAAGGTAAAAATTATTTCCGAAAATTTAAAAATTGATAATGAAAGTATCGTAACAAGAGAAGAATCTAAAATAGTTTTTAAGGACAAAGAAACCCCTAAGCTATCTCCTTTTGAAAGTGTTGTTGAATTGTTAGGACAGGAAGATATTATATCACCCATTAAAGAAGAATGGGATAAAATTATCTTGACCAATTTTGAAAAAATAGATTCTGATAGAATTTGGCGATTACCATTATCTATTTTTAAACACTATGAAAATTCTTCTTTTTTAGATTTAAAAGAAAGTGACTTACCAATTTTTGTAAAATTAAATATAGTTTATCGTTTATTTCCAGACAAATTTCAGAAAATAAAACAGACATATATAGAAATATTTAGTAATGTAATAGATTTAAAAGTAGAAAATTTAGTTGACGATGATCTTCCTATCGGTTTATCTCAATTACTCAAAGAAGCAACAAGAGTTAGTATTAAAGAAAAAAATGTAGATCAATGGATAACTAATATATCATCAGGGATGTTTAAAACTCTCATGTACATTAGTCAATTATATTTATCTCCTAATAATTCTGTTATTTTAATAGATGAATTTGAAAATAGTTTAGGAGTTAATTGTCTTGATAGCGTTACTGATTTAATTTTGGATAATAACGAAAGTTCACAATTTATAATTACTAGTCATCATCCTTATATTATTAATAATATAAGCCCAGAATATTGGAAAATAGTTACCCGTCGAGGAAGCAAAGTAACCGTAAAAAATGCCAAAGATTTCCATATTCCTCCTTCGAGACAAAAGGCTTTTATCGAATTAATTAATATTCTTGAGGATGAAGAATAAATGAATCTTTACTTTTTAGTTGAAGGAAAAAGCACAGAAAAAAAGTTATATCCTTTCTGGTTAAAATATTTAATTCCTGAATTAACTCAAGTAAAATATTCTCATGAGGTAAAAAAAAACAACTATTATTTAATTAGTGCTAAAGGGTATCCTCGAATTCTATATGAACCACTAGATAATGCTATTGATAAAATTAAAGAAGCTAATAATTACGACTATTTAGTTATATGTGTTGATGTAGATGAAGAGACTGTAGAAGAGAGAAATGAATACATCACGGATTTTATTCAAGATAAAAAAATTGATTTAGGTACTACTCAAATAAAAATAATTTTGCAAAATAGATGTATTGAAACTTGGTTATTAGGAAATAATAAGCTTTTTGATTCAAGACAACCAACACAACCTCCTTTGTCTGAATATGTTAAATATTATGACGTTTCTACAAAAGATCCTGAATTAATGGGTTCATTTAAATTGAGAAATCATGCTGATTTTCATATAGAATATTTAAAAGAAATTTTTAAGGTAAAAAAGCAAGATTATACTAAAAAAAATCCTGGAGACGCTCAAAAACTATATTATTTACAACAACTCCAAAAAAGAATAACAGACAATCCAAACCATTTAAGAACATTTCAAGATTTTCTAGAATTCTGTAATTTGATTAGAAAAAGAATTTAATAATCAACTTAAAAGGTATTAAAAGGTATAGCCTAAGTGAGATCGCACTCTCTACCATAAATTATTATGATGCGGTTACTAGCGCTTCCTTACCATGTAAGCGCAATAATTCCATTAATTCATCACGATAATCATGGAATACAGAATCACGCTTAATTTGAGGTGTGCGTTCTGGTAAGTTTATTGTAATTTCTTTTCTTACAGTTCCTGGACGGGCACCTAAAGCATAAATACGGTTAGATAAAAATACAGCTTCTTCTACATCATGGGTAATCATAAAAATAGTTAGGTTGTTTTTTTCCCATAAATCCAAGATAAATTCGTGCATAGATTCTCTAGTATGAATATCTAAAGCGCCAAAAGGCTCATCCATAAGTAGTACCTTGGGTTGACAGGTTAAAGCACGGGCGATCGCCACACGTTGTTTCATGCCTCCTGATAATTCCTTTGGTAGATATTTAGCAAAATCAGATAAACCAACAACACTCAAATAATAACTAGCTTTTTCTCTTCTATCTTTTTTATTAAATCCTTGTAACTTTAAACCAAATTCAGCATTTTGTTGAACAGTTAACCAGGGATAGAGAGTATAATTTTGGAAAACCATACCTCGGTCAGGACCTGGTTTTGTAATAACTTTTCCCTCAATTTTAACCTCTCCTTTACTGGGTTTATCTAACCCAGCTATTTGACGTAAAAGGGTTGATTTACCCGAACCAGAAGCGCCAACAGCACAAATAAACTCTCCCCGTTTAATACTCATATTAATATCTTTGAGAACCTCTAATTTACCATTTTTTGTTTCAAAACTTTTATGTAAATTAGTAATTTGTAAAAACATAATCTCTGCACCTTATTTAAACTAAAGTTAACGTTTTTGACTAGTCCAATGACAGGAAATCTTCAATAAATACTGAAATAACAAATCCAAAGATAACCCAATAATTCCAATAACAATCAATCCCACGAAAATTTCATCAGTTCGTAAAAATCTCCCCGCCACACTTATACGCCTTCCCAAACCTTCGGTTGCTGCTATTAACTCAGAGACAATAACTAATTGCCAGGCGGCAGCCAAATTAATACGACAGGCATCCAGAATTCCTGGTAAAGAATGAGGAAAAATCACTTGAGTTAAAATTTGCCAAGAATTACCACCTAAAATATAGGTTGATTCAATCAAGTCTTTGGATACAAATTTCACAGTATCCATAACCATGAGGGCATTAAAGAAAAATACACCGATAAATATTAAACTAATTTTAGGTTCTTCTCCGATACCAAGATATAGTATTAGTAGAGGAATAAATGCTGGCGCTGGCATATAACGCATTAAACCAAAAAGAGGTTCTAACAAGGCTCGAATACTAGCAAAACTTCCCATTAAAATGCCTATAGGAATAGCTAATAATGCTGCTAGGAAAAACCCAACTCCCACTCGCCATAAACTAGCTACAGTATCTTTAAGTAATTCTCCACTAGTCAATAATTTTCTAAAAGCTTGAAAAACATCGGCAGGAGAGGGTAAAAATTTCGGGTCAATATTACCTATCGTTGTAACTAACCACCAAATTAATAAAGGAATGAGGATAGAAATAACAGTAAGAGTAATATAAAGATTTGTGGGAATGTCTTCTGATAAACGCCAGAAACTATTGAAATTGAGAAAATTTATCGACTTTTGTTCATTCTTATTGATGATTTTGTTTTCCATATTTTTTGTGTAGTTTATTGTATTAATCCATACAATACTGTTCAATACCTAACTACTTTTAAGCTTTTCGGCATAAGCTTTAACAAAGCGATCATCGAACATATTACTAGTATCTGCCTGTTCAGTTGCTAAACCCACATCAACTAAAAACTGACTCATTTCTTCGGCAGAATAGTAGAGAGATTTCATATTATCTCCTGGGGTAAAAGCCTCTAAATTTTCCTCAATAGTAAATATTTTTGTTCCTTCGGCATATTCTTTGTATTCATCTACAGAAACTCCGGCTCGTTGTGCCATAATTTCGTTAGCTTCCTCAGGATTTTTTTCAATATAATCTAGGGTTGCAAACCATGAATCTACCATCTTTTGAACTTCCTCGGGATTTTCTTCTACAAATTTGCGAGTAAAGACTAGGTGATCAGAAATTGAGCCGGGGAAATCTTTGGAACTAAATAACTCTTTACTATTGGGACGTTTTAATGCTTGAGTAGTAAAAGGGGCAAATACTGCCACAGCATCAATCTGTCCTGCCACAAAAGCCGCTGCCGCTGAACCTGTTTCTAATGGTATAAATTCAATATCACTTGGGGATAAACCTGCTTCCTTCATACCCAATAAAAGCAGGAAGTGATCTACTGTACCTTCTTCTGCGGCTACTTTTTTGCCTTTTAAATCTTCAATGGAATTAATATCTTCACTGACAATAACTTTATCGTTGCCTGTAGAGTTATCATTCACTAAGACTATTACTTGATCTGCTCCTCCCGCGATTGAACTTACTGTATCTCCTAAAGTTTGACTATTAGCGTCTATTTGTTCCGCATTCAGGGTATTAATAGATTCAAGATAACCGTCAAACCACACTAAATCAACATTAGCGTTATTCTGCTGAAATATATTTTGGTCATTGGCTACCTGCCAGGGAAACCAACCAGGCCAAGCACTAAAGCCTAGTTTTACTTCGGTTTCTGCTGTATTGTTTTCCGTTGGGGTTGTGGTCGTAGTATCTATATTTGAGGCCGGATTGTTACAAGCAACAGCAAAAGTTAGAGTAGTAAAAAAGATTAAAAAGTAAGACAAAAAAGATTTTCGTTTCATGTTGTTCACTTCCCATAGCAAAATATAGAGGGCGATCGCACCGCAGTTAAAATGTCAAAGTCCTGGAATCATAGAATTACTGAAATTATTTCAAACATTGAGAGAATATTTTTGATTAATCTTTACCTGGTTTTTGACCCAAGTAAACCATTGATTTAAACCTGTTTCTGTTTTACTAGATACAGGAATAATAGTTACATTGTAATTTATTTGACGGACATTATCAATTAATTTGTCTAAATCAAAATCTAAATGGGGGGCATGAATACTGTATACCGATTTCTGGTTGATATTTTTCTTGACAATGATGACAAAAAGCCACCAGGGGAATTTCCTGAATGGCTAATTTTGCTCCTTCTAAAAAGGTGTTGCGGATTTGAACTTCAAAGGCAAATTCAAGACTAGCAGGTTCAACACAGGTAAATTCCCCTACTAATAAGTGAATTTTGTCTATTTTGTAGGCTTGAGGTTGAGACTCATACCAGTCTTTCACCGTCATAATTAAAGCCTTAGTCATATCTGTTTCGTGCATAATCAAAGCTATATTAACTTTTGCTTAACTCCATGGTTCATCTACTACTTGTTCTTCTTCATAGATATAATCAGGTTTTTGCTTTCGAGGTAGTTGTCCAGAAATAACTAAATGTGCCATCGTATCGCAAATAACACGAGTTGCCATTAAAGCTGTCATATCACTAACATCATAGGGAGGAGAAACTTCTACCACTTCCATTCCACAAATAGGCGCATTTTGAACAATTTTTTTAAGGAGATATAAAGCTTCACGGGGTAGTAATCCACCCGGTTCTGGCCATCCTGTCCCCGGTACAAATCCAGCATCGATACAATCTATATCAAAGCTAATCCAAACACAATCAGTACCATCAGTGGCTTTTTCTATAGCAAAATCTGCCGCTGCTTCTAAACCCATTTCGGTAATGTCGGTAACTGTGAGAATATTTGTCGCTCTTTCACGACATACCTTTACTCCCTGACGAGGTACTTGCCAACCACCAATTCCTAACTGTACAAGATTTTTAGCTGGGGCATTTTTCATGTTCGTGGCATGAAACCAGGGACAAGTGTGCATTCTCTCATCTAAATCTGTTTCTTGGGTATCTACATGGCGATCAAAATGTATAATTCCCATTTTTTTATCTTTTAAATGGCGACAAACTCCTCTAACGGTAGGAAACCCAATAGAATGATCTCCTCCTAAGATAATCGGAAATGCTCCCGACTTGAATATGTGAGCAACTCCTTTAGAAATTTGGTCAAAGGATTTTTCATTGTTAGCGGGAATAGTAAATATATCTCCTACATCACACAGTGTAATTTGTTCTCTTAAATCTACACCTAACTCAAAATTATAGGGAGTATATAGGGCGCTGATTTTGCGAATGCCTTGAGGTCCAAAACGAGTACCAGGGCGATAGGTAGTACCAGAGTCATGGGGAACTCCCACAATTGCTACATCATAGTTACCTACTTGTTTAACATCTTCTAGGTATGGTGCCTTCAAAAAAGTATTGATTCCTGCATAGTGAGGTAATTCTCCCCTAGAAAAAGTAGAAATACTGCGATCTTTTATACTAGATGCTGCTTCTAAACCATAGTCTAATCCTTGTTGTACTTCCTGCTGCCAGCCTGTTAATGGGAGTTGCGCTTCTTGTTGAAGCGCTTTTTGAGCTTCACTTTCTTGATTACTCATCTTTCTATTCTCTTTAAACTATATAAACAAAAAAGCCCAGAAGAATGATAGTTATTACTACCTCATTCTCCCGGGCTTTTCTCCCTCCGTGTAGCTACTGTATTTTTTAGTAGCTCGTTTCTCTCGGACCTGTCACGCTTTCACATCGGAACCCTAGAAACACTTTTTTGCCTCACTAAAATATCAAACTACCGCTTCTAAAAATCTACTCAAATTTACTCAAACAGCAAAATAAGACAGAAAAAAGTCAGCGGTATATCTTTTGCCATGTAAAGTGTTTTTACTCCTTGCCAATTACTCGGTACTCTACACTACAGGTGTAGACTCAATAACTAGCTTGACCTTAC
>NZ_JALKVM010000220.1:0-13622 GCF_057440575.1 Johannesbaptistia floridana | reverse complement strand
TTGTCAACCGACTAAAAATTACCCATTATGGCTATTTAGCTAAGCAAATGAGCAATTTTTAGCAGTAATGAGTAGATATTTTTCAACTGTATTTAGCCCTAGACTCAGATCTTGCATCTTTATCCAAAGTTACTTGTGGTGGATGAATAATGAGTAATGAGTAATGAGTAATGAGTAATGAGTAAGAAGTCTTGACATCTTGACGTCTTGAAGTAAGAAGTCTTGAAGTCTTGAAGTCTTGAAGTCTTGAAGTCTTGAAGTAATGAGTTAAAAAATTAATGCTCAACGCTTAAAAATTGGTTGACCGAGTGCTACGATCTTAGGGTAAAGAGAAATGAACTATTGAATTTTCTGGCTTTCAATCAGTTGTATAGGCATTATAAAAACATTAAGAACCACATCGCGGTTTAATTGTTCTTCTAAGTGCTTTCTCAGTGCATCAATATTCTCTTGAGACACACTATTTAAATTAGTAGCTACTTCTACATTAACAAATAAGGTTTTACCCCTATGTCTAAGATTAATAGAACGGAAATCTACAATCTCATAAGTTGATAATCGACTTTCAACTAATTGACTAATATTTTGTCTAATTCTTTGTTGTAAGATTAAATAGCGGGTTTCTATGCCTAGAGGAATCGCTAGAATCAAAAGTACCATAATGGCAAAACTCAAGCCATGTCTGGCTCTTGACCAAGTTCCATAGCTTTGCCAAAGAAAAACTACACCGCTACTGAAAATAATCCCAAATAAGTTAGTAGCAAACAAAAGCAAGGCGCCAAAGGCTAAATTAGGTTGTTGCAAAGACAGACAAATTCCCACCACACCTAAAGGAGGGACTAAGGCAACAGCGATCGCCACTCCTGGGATAGCATCAGCGATATGACTACGAGAATTGGCATAACCTCCCGCAGCACCTGCGGCTAAAGCTACTAATAAATCTAAAAAAGAAGGTTGAGTACGTCCCAATATCTCTGAACTCAACTCTTGTAAACCGAGTACAGAGGTGGTGATTCCAGCTAAAATAATCACCAAGGGTATACCGATAGCTAAACTGAGAAGTGCTTCTTTGAACAGCCTCTGATCACCCATAACTGTAGCAAAAGATGTTCCTAAAATTGGTCCCATCAAAGGAGCGATAATCATGGCACCAATAATTACAGCTACACTATTAGCTAATAATCCTAAGGTAGCAATCATACAAGATAAACCAAGCAAAATATAGAAACTCACCGAAGATACAGAAACACGCCACAAACGACGATTAATTTCATCTACAGACATGGGTTTATCTTCTAACCAATCCCATTTTTCTTGGCGGTAAAAAGGCCAATTAACCCCAATATTGGGTAAATTTTTTTTGGGTTGAGGAACATTTGACATAAAAAAAACAACCTTGATAGATAAATTTGTGATTGGAATTGCTTGATAACAGAGAATTGGCGATCGCTGATTTCTTTTTTTCTATATTCATCTGTAACTAATAATTCTAAACCTATTTTTAGTTTTTTCTCAGATTCTACTTAGAGTAAATTCAGAGTTATCCACGATAGTAAGAATTAAGAAAACAAAACAGCTATTGGAACTTAAAAACAATGAAACGTTTAATTATTGGTACATTATCAACTCTACTTGTCGGATCTATTTCTTTACCTGCTTTAGCATCAGAAGTAAGTTTTAGACCCACAAGTCAAGGAAATATTACTTATCAAACTCAACCTGTAAACCTGGTTTCATTGGCACGTCAAGGTTACTTCAAATCTTATGGTATTCCTAGTGGAGGTCTTTTATCTAATGCGGTTATCTCTGGAAAAGTTACAGCAGAATCTTTAGTTGAATCTGGCATAGCCGCAGGACGTATTTCTCCTGATACTATTAATGATGAAGGCTATATCGCTGCTGTTAATTTCGCTTTAAATAATTTAGATAGCGACTAAAATGTCGGCTAGTTGTAGAGTTGTTTTTCCTCTACAACTAGCTATTGAATGGTGCGATCGCCAAAATGAATACCATTAATCGCTGATAGAAGTAACCAGGTTAAGAGATTAACTCTCAAATCGAATAGACTAACATCAAATAAGTTGAAGAGAGTACAGGAAATAAAAGCCATTAAATAAGATAAAACTATAATTCTGCCTGATTGAAGATGCTTAAGCTGTAAAATTGCTGATGCCAGAATTATACCGACAATTAAAGACAAAATCAAAGTAAGAGGTATACCAATTTCAGCCATTAACATCAAAAAAAGATTATGAGGATGACCTAACCAAATATCCATCTTTTCCTGATAAAGTATAGTAAAGTTTCTCAACCCCCATCCTAACCAAGGACGTTGTTGAATTAAATCCCAGGAAAATTCCCATTGTGTCAGACGTAAGGTTTCTCTAGGGCGATCGCTGTACATTTCATCAGATAAACGTGCCCAAAGATACTCCGGTACATAGTTACGGAAAAATTGACGTCCCGGATTAGGTCCAAAGGCTGCCCAGAGTATAATACTTACTATACTCATACCTAACCATACTAGCCAACGCCACCCCAGATAGAAGATAACTACAGTAGAGATTAAAAGTGCTATCCCCCAAGCGTTGCGGGAACTTGTGAGGATTAATCCCGATATCTCCATTAATAAGCATAAACTTAAATAGGGAAGTTGCCAGCTTTTTTTACTATGTTTCCTACTTTGATAAGATTCTAACCACAAGCCTAAATTTAGACAAAATACCAGTAGAAGATAGACGGCTAAGATATTAGCATACATAAATACCGAGGCCATTCTCCCGCTAGGGTTACCACCTGCCACCAATTCCCAGCCTAGTAAATTAGGTAACTGTATATCCCAAAATAATTGTATCCATCCCAATATGACTATGGGTATAACGGGAATAATTAGTACCCAAGCTAATTGTCTAAGTTGAGAAATATGGACAAAAATTTGACTATAGACTGCTAGTATAGCTAAAAAGGGTAAGAGGTTAGGTAATCCTAGCCAAGCTGATTGGGGATGAACAGCAAAACAACTATTAATAATTAAACCTATACTCAGTAAACCAATTAACCAATTAAGATGATTATTCTTGATTTGCTGATATTTTTGTTTAGCAGTGAGGAGTAAAACTATAACTATTCCCACCACTCCTAAGGCGGGAATGATGGGTAAAATTAAACAAGAAATCAGAGTTAGGCGCCAGGAAAACTGCGGAGGCAATTGCTTGCTAATCATCTTGAGATAATTAGTTGTTGAAAATTATTACTTCTTACTTCTTATACTATTTCCCAAACTTCACTACGAGTAAGTCTAATTTGGGCGATCGCGAAAATCACTGGAATGATGCGATTATAGTTAGTGGCGATCGCCTTCCATCCTAATTCTGCTATCAAACTCGTCCACAATATAGGTCCTACTACAGCAAACACACTTCTAGTTACAGCATAACTTGCGGTAGTCATTGCCATACCTTGTTTTGCTGAATTCAAAACTAGATGATGTTGCAGTTTAGTAACAGCAGCGATTCCTCCTCTAGCTAAGGCTATTTTAGCACCTTGGTAACTAGCGAAATAAATACTAAATTGACGGGCGATTTCTTTTAGCAACCATTTTTTTACCACTGAGTTTATGGCCCAAATTCCGCTCCCTTTTAATAATAATTGCACAGCTTCTTGATAATTTGGCCGTGCAATGTTTGCATCTATGTTATTCTCTCTGATACTTTGTTGTAATTGTTTATTGAGGGTATTTTGAGTAGAATGAGGTAAACGATGCCAAGTTTTATTAATTAATTCTAAAAAAATTTCTGCTTCTATATCAGTCGTAGACATAGTTTGACTATAGTTTACTTTTAGATATTTACAGACTTTAATCAAAATTTGGCGGTAGCTTAGTTTTTGACTTCCGCCTTTTAAAACTGTTATTCCATCTGCCGCTAAATAACGGAAACGCTTTTCTATAGTATCTAACCAGGTATGCCAATCTTGATTTTCTATCTCTTCAGGTAAGGGATTTTTCCAGTAATCTAGGGGATTAATTCCTCTGGCAAACAATATTTTAGTTAGTTGTTGTAGTTCTTGTTCTGTTGCTAATTCTAAGCCACTTCTTAATTCGTCTAACATCTTTTTTCTTTTACTTACTCCCCACTCTGATTTATTTAGATTATATATCTTAACACTTATTTAAGGTAGTGCTATTTATCTAAAATATGAGGGAGTGTCAAGGTAGTATTTCCTATCTAGTTCATGAAAATGGTGCGTTACATTTCATAACGCACCTTGAGAGTTGGTAGATAGGTAACTTATCAGATTAAAAAGGGATAGTTTATCAAAAAAGCGAAAAGCCGCTAAAAACGAGGACGTGGTTTTTTTTCAATTTCCGCTCTGATATCATTTAAATCTACATAATAATCAGCATAGTTAATCAAAATATCACTAGTCATGGAACGTAAACTTACTAATTCTATTCTTACCCCTTGATAGCTAACAGCATTAACGGCATAAGCTAAATCTCCATCACCACTGACTATCACCGCTGTGTCATAATGTCCAATCAATGTCATCATATCTACAGCTATTTCTACATTTAGATCTACTTTTTTTGAGCCATCTGGCAGTTGAGTTAATTCTTTGGTAACTACTCTATAACCATGACGACGCATCCACAGTAAGAAACTTTGTTGTTTGTCGTTAGTAGAATCAACTCCTGTATAGAAAAATGAGCGTAAGAGTTTTGATTCTCCCGTTAAATAACGGAGTAATTTAGTATAGTTTATCTCTATTCCTAGTTGTAAAGCTGCGTAGAATAAGTTTGAACCATCGATAAATATAGCAATACGACCCCGATTATAGTTATTTAGTTCTAACTGATACTCTGGTGATTGTACTATATCTATTTCATGTTTATTCTCTAATCCATTCTGATTATCTTTTGTTAAACTTTCCCAATAGGAAAAGCTACGTAGATGAGATTCATACCACATAATTTTAAATCCAATTTTTAAATTTTGCTTAATTATTGCTCTCTGTTAACTTACTTAAGCATATATACTCAAGATTTTTGGTAAAAAGATAGAGTTTTTTCCTTTGTAAGGTTTAATTAGCTATAATCTTTTTTTAGGATAACTCAAAAACAATTATGTTTAAATGCCTAAGACTAAACTAAAGATAGACTTAATAATTACAGTTAATAAAGCTTCGATTTGGGATAAAGTTTAAATAACCAATTCGGAAAATAAGTTAATGAATGAGATATCAGCAATACTATAGAGATGATTAGACGTTTTATTTTAATTATAATTTTAAGTTGCTTGCTCACTCTTAGCTTCAAAAGCAACATATTTAGCCTGGGAAAATTACCATTTACTGCCAAGTTGAATCAACGAGGAATTAGCCAAGCCTGGAGTTATATGGTAAAGACAAAGAATAAAATATCTCATAAAAACTTGTCTGTGTCAATAGTTAAAGAGAGTGAGGTGAGGATTGTAGTAATTAGCGATCTCAATGGCGTCTACGGTTCTACAGAATACGATCCCGAGGTGAAACAAGGAATTGACTTAATTTATAGTTGGCAGCCTGATTTGGTGTTATGTGGTGGTGATATGATCGCAGGTCAAGATCCTCGCTTAAGTAAAGAACAAATTGAAGCTATGTGGCAAGCTTTTGATAAAAATATTGCTAAGCCTCTACGAGAGGGGAGTTTTCCTTTTGGTTTTACTATTGGTAACCATGATGCTTCCAGCGCTGTAGGACCTTCGGGACAGTTTTTATTTAGTCAAGAAAGAGATTTGGCGGCTAAGTATTGGAATGATTCTACCCATGATCCTGGTTTAGAGTTTATTGACCGTTATCAGTTTCCGTTTTACTATACATTCGCTTTAAATGATATCTTCTTTTTGGTCTGGGATGGTTCATCACATATAATTCCAGAACAAGAATTAGCTTGGGTAGAAAAAAGTTTAGCAAGCGATCGCTCCCTTCAAGCTAAAATGCGAATAATGATTGGACATTTACCCCTATATGGTATTGCTGTGGGAAGGAATCAAGCAGGAGAAGTTATGGCTAATGCTGAACAACTCCGTGAAATGATGGAGAAATATGATGTCCATACCTATATTAGCGGTCACCATCATGCTTATTATCCTGGTCATCGGGGCAATTTACAATTACTACACGCAGGTATTTTAGGTTCTGGTCCTCGTCCTTTGATTGAGGGGAGATTTCCCCCAGCTAAAACTATTACTCTAGTTGATATCAACTTTGATGATCCCAAGTTAACTACCTACACCACTTATAACTTAGAAACCATGGAGTTAATTAAGGATCAGCAGCTACCGCGTTTTTTACCTGGTTACAATGGTTTAGTTTTACGTAGAGATATAGAGAGAGAGGAGTTGACTCAAGCAGAAGAAAATTATTGTAAACAAAAGTTAAATCCCGAGTTGTGTTCTGCTATTGATTAAAAATAGTATGGAGTTTTGACAGAAGAGTTAAAAACTAGGTTCGTAGTTGGACTAAAGTCCAATAGATTTGACGTACATCATCAAAAAATACTCGCTTTCTGTAAAAAGATTGTATAAACTAGATGTTGAAGTTAAAAACTCAAAAATATAAAGCAGTGGTGTCAAGATTAAATAGAAGTCATTATCGTCGTCAACAGTCATCGAAGGCTTACAAACAAAATATTAAGATACCTGCACCTATTGTTATATTTTTAACCTATATTCTCCGTTCTCTGGTTATCGGTGTTGGTTTAGCAACTGCTATAGGTACTGCATTGACCTTTATTAACATCAAGTCTAATGCCAGTACCAATTCAGAAAGCATTGCTACAGTTAGTTCGGTAGTTACTCCACCAAAAATAATAGAAACCCCTCCAATTAACACTGATTCTTATATTTCAGGTCTGGGAGAAGAATTATTGCCTCTAGAGAAAAAACTAACTGAGGTAGCGGCTAAATATCCTGATGTAGAAGCTAAGGTTTTTGTGGTTGACTTGGATAATCGCGCCTATCTTAACTTCCAAGAATCCGCAGAACCTGTTTCCGCCGCTAGTACTATCAAAGTCCCTATTTTAGTCGCTTTTTTACAAGATTTAGATGCAGGTAAAATTTATCTTGATGAAATACTAGTGATGACAGAAGAACACCGCGCCGGGGGTTCTGGGAATATGCAATATTTAGCAGGTGGTAGCAAGTTTACAGCTTTAGAAGTAGCGACTAAAATGATTGTCATTAGTGACAATACGGCTACAAATATGTTAATAGAACGTCTAGGGGGGGCAGAAGTACTCAACAAAAGGTTTCAAGATTGGGGTTTAACTACCACAGCAATTCGTAATTATTTACCAGATTTAGAAGGGACTAACACAACTTCTCCGGCAGATTTAGTGTTTTTACTAGATGAAGTTAGTCAAGGTAAACTGTTGTCTACGCGATCGCGCGATCGCCTGTTGAGGATTATGACAGCTACCCGAAATAACAGTTTAATTCCTCAAGGTGTAGAATCTGAAGCAGTAGTAGCCCACAAAACTGGTGATATTGGTACAGTTTTAGCCGATGGTGGCATTATCGATATGCCTAATGGTAAGCGTTATATAGCCGCAATTATGGTTAAAAGACCTCATAATCATCCTCAAGCAAGACCAATGATTCAAGAAATTTCTAGACAAGTCTACCTACATCTTAAATTTTATCTACCTCGTCCTTCTTTAGATTAACTTTTTTGAGCAGATAATTTGTTTTAAAGATAAATTAAATAACCTATGTGGCAAAGTTTTTTAAAAGATAATCCCCTGTGGCTAAAAGTTCTGATTATTTTCCCTTTGTTATGTCTGAATGGGTTTTTATTATTTTACCTAGTCAAGCAAACACAACCCCTATTTGATTATTTAGTCATTGCGCTAATTATTGCCTTTTTACTAGAATTAGCAATTACATTTTTCGTCCATCAAGGTGTTAGTAGAAAATTCGCTATCCCTGGGGTAATCTTAGTAAGTTTAATCGTGATTTTACTAACAGCAATTACCCTAATACCTACTATATTTGAGCAACTAACTAACCTAGTGAATGAATTACCTATTTGGATTAAAGCTAGTCGTCAACAACTAGGAATCCTGCTAGATTCCCCTGTTGTAGATAACTTACAAACAATTGGTATTAATCTTCCTAAAATTGTTGCTAAAATTTCTGAAAATACAGATAAAATTGTAAATTCAGCAGGGAGTAAAATTCTCTCTCTTCTCCAAAGTACAGTAAACAGCCTCTTAAACACTCTAATTATTTTAATTTTAGCTATTTTTTTCTTACTAGGAGGAAAAAGTTTTTGGGTAGGAATTCTTAGTTTTTTACCTGAACCATGGAATAACAAATTACCACAATACACACAAGAAAATTTTCAAGAATACTTTATCAGTCGCTTAATTCTAGCGATAATTTCTAGTGGTGCTCGTGCCGTTACTTTTATTATCCTAGGTATACCCTATTCCTTACTATTTGCCTTTGGTTTAGGCGCCGCTAGTTTGGTTCCTTTTGCTGGGATAATTATCGCTCTTGGAGGTACAGTTATTCTGTGTTTAAACAGTGTAACTGTGGGTATTAAATTTCTAATTAGTGCCATAATTATTGACCAAATTACCGATAATGTAGTTGCTCCGAAAATTATGGCAGAAAAAATTGGTCTTAACCCCATTTGGATTATTATTTCCATTTTTATTGGTTCACAAATAGCTGGAATCTTAGGAGTCTTGATTGCTGTGCCTGTTGCCAGCGTAATTAAGCGTATCTGTGATGATATTCGGTCTGTTGAACTGACGATAGTTCAAGAGGAATAGTTTGGGTTGTCAAAAAAAAGCCGTGGCTAGAAAAAATTCTAGCCACGGTAGACAAATAAAAAATAACTTCGTAGTTGTTAACCTAGGAAGATGAATTATTAGCTTCTACTAACTTAATATTCTTGGCTATACCCAAAAAGGCTAACAATTGAATAGTCATCCAAGTAAAATCAATTTCCCACCATTGTAAACCGTGACGAGCTGAGTATTGATAAGCATGATGATTATTGTGCCAACCTTCACCATAAGTCACTAAAGCTACCCACCAACAGTTGCGAGAATCATCGCCAGATTCATGACTTTGATAACCAAACTTATGGGTAGCACTATTTACAAACCAAGTACAGTGAAAGACTAAAACTAATCTTACAAAAATAACCCAAATTACTAATGACCAACCTCCCAGAAAAAAGAGAAGAAAGCCTAAAGCAACTTGAATGGGAATAAAGTAATTTTGACAGAATCGATAAAAAGGATCATTCCCGATATCTTTGGTATAACGAGGAATATCTTTATCAGCGGGTATCTCATGAAACATCCAACCCAGATGACTCCACCAAAAACCTTTGTTAGAATCATGTGGATCTAAATCTGTATCAGAATATTTATGATGAATGCGGTGTAACCCAATCCAATCAATTGGGCCGCCTTGGCAAGCTAAAGTACCACAAAAAATAAAGAAATATTCTGCCCATTTTGGAGTTTCAAAACTACGATGAGCCACTAGACGATGAAAGCCTAGGGTAACACCTAGTGCTGCTGTTATCCAATGGAATATAAGCATTAAGCAGACAGCTTCCCAACTGAAAAATCTGGGTAAAAATGCTAGAAGAGCTACTCCATGAATCAGAGACATATATATAATAGTAGCCCAGTCAAGAGGAAGTTGATTTGTTTTTGCGATAGTCATATAAGCAGTTTTTTGAAATTACATTCATTAAGTAAGAGTAACAAATATTAAACCCAAAAGGTCAATAAATTGTGTTTTTCAGCTCTTAATGATTTTGCTCTGGAAACTTTTATCTTAAAGCGAACAAATATAAACTAAAAAGCACTATTTTTGATCTTTACTGAAATTGACACATAGGTCAAGAAAATTTCCAAAAAGTTTAATTATTTACAGTTTACTCCTTACTCTCTGGGTTTTTCCTCTTACTAGTCTAGTATTTTTTTTTCTTAATTAATTAAAAAAAAATAATGATTAATTGCAAATATAGTTATATAATTTAGAAAAAAGAATAATAAATGAAAAGCAAAGAAATTATTAAACAAGTAACAAAAAATCTATCTCCTATATTTACAGAAATCGATGGACAAATCAAGGAAAATCTAGAAAAAGTCCTATTAGCTTTTCGCAGCCATCGCCTAGGAGTACATCACTTCTCTAGTGTAACTGGTTATGGACACAATGATCTAGGGAGAGAAACTCTAGATCAGATTTTTGCTCAAATCATGGATGCCGAAGCGGCAGTAGTAAGATTACAATTAGTTTCAGGGACTCATGCGATCGCCTGTGCCCTATTTGGGATACTCCGTCCTGGAGACGAACTATTAGCGGTAACGGGAGCTCCCTATGACACCCTAGAAGAAGTAATAGGCAAGCGAGGTAACACTCCAGGTTCTCTAAAAGAATTTAAGATCAAATATCGAGAACTAGACTTAACCCCCGAAGGCAAGATGAATTGGCAAGGACTATCAACAGCAATTAAACCAGAAACCCGTTTAGTCTTAATTCAGCGTTCCTGTGGTTATACTTGGAGAGAAAGCCTCTCTATTGCCGAAATTGGTGAAATTATCCAACAAGTCAAAAAACAAAACCCTGAAACTCTCTGTTTTGTAGATAACTGTTACGGAGAATTTGTCGATATCCAAGAACCAACCAGTGTAGGCGCTGATTTGATGGCTGGTTCTTTGATTAAAAACCCGGGAGGAACAATCGCTCCCACGGGAGGTTATTTAGCGGGAAAAGCCTCCCTAGTAGAAGCTGCCGCCTGTCGGTTAACGGCGCCGGGGATTGGTAGCCATGGTGGGACAACCTTTGATTTAAATCGTTTACTATTCCAAGGTTTATTTTTAGCCCCCCAGATGGTAGGAGAAGCTATCAAAAGCAGCCATTTAATTGCCGCTGTCTGTTCTGAATTAGGCTATCAAGTCAATCCTCTCCCTTTTGTCAAGCGTCGAGACTTGATTCAAGCAGTTAAATTAGGAACACCGGAGAAACTCAAGGCATTTTGTGGAGCAATTCAAGCCTATTCCCCAGTAGGTTCCTATTTAGAGCCTATTCCCGCCGCTATGCCTGGTTATGACAGTCAATTAGTCATGGCAGGAGGGACCTTTATTGACGGCAGCACCTCTGAATTATCTGCTGACGGTCCTTTACGTGAACCCTATATTGCTTTTTGTCAAGGAGGGACCCATTGGACTCATACAGCAATAGCCCTGGAAGCTGTTATCGAAGCATTACTTACCTGATGACTTAAGTAAAGCATTTTTCACCGCAGGCGGTAGTTGACGAAGTATTTTACCTTTTTCCCTGTCTACCGCCACTAAAGTTACCCTCCCTGTCAAATAGGTTTCTTCCCCATCAATGGATTCAACTTTGTAATCCCAATGAATACGGACACCCTCAATATCTTTCATGCGAGTTTTCACTATAGCAGTCATTCCCAATCGCATAGCTCTATGATACTTGATGGATAAATCTACCACAGGTAAATCACAGCCCATACTTATTAATTCCGTAAAATCAATACCATTAGACCGCAAACATTCTATCCTCGCTGTTTCCAACCAAGTTAAATAATGGCCATGCCAAACTACTCCACCATAATCCGTATGATGAGGATAAGCTTTAATCGGATATTCAAACCAATATTCACTAGTTGTTCTCAAATCATTATCAGTGGTAATTGCTGTAGTTGGTGGCAATTGGTTCGTTTGATTTGATTTACTCAAGAATTTTCTCCTTTTTGTGATAACTACGCAGAATTTCTCATCTTGAAAGACTCTGACCGCCCTGATGCGGTAACTTCCACTGCTAGAGGCAGATTGACTTTTTTTGTGGAAACCTGTAAACGTTGCAGTTGATACATGTGAGTAAACAATTTCCAACAGTATTCTTCAGAAAGTCCACAGGTAATTGCTCCTCTTAATACAGTATTAAAATACCAATCATTGGGAGCTAATTCTTGTTTTAATTTATCGACAACCACATAAGTTCGTACGTCTTCGTAGATTTTTCCTTGACTTTCTATTTCTATTATTTCACGTTTATATCCATTATGAGGCACTTCCTCTCTTTCATCTAAGAGATCACTCAATCGCCAAGGTAAACGATATAGTACTCCTTCTACCGTATGATTAGAGCATGGTTCTATATCAAGTACTCCACATTGACGTTTTTGAGAGCGACGATTAAACTTAATCCGATAATTACGAAGAACTGCTTGACCTACTACATAATGGTGAGTATTTTCCCCCATAGTTCTTTTTAAATCTATTGGACACATACAAGAACCATAGGCAAAATAATAAAAGTATTTTTCTGTTGCTTGGTACATAGTTGATTGTTAATTTTGAGAAAGTTATAAGGTTATCTGCTTATTTTAGTTGTTGAATTAAATTCATATTGTAGCTAAAGAAAACTTTTGATTTTTCCTCTATGTTAAGAAAATTTAAAAATATTTATATCTCTGGGTTTAACCCATATTTCTACCTTTAACAGTATAAATTGCTGCTTTTGATCCACGAAAATATTGTAAGGTTATAAATAAGGTTATGAAAAAGTTAAGAAACGATTAAAATAACCTTAACCTTTACTATCATAGGATTCCATCCATAGCGATCGCCATAGAGAGTCGATTAGATCTATGCCTAGAAGAAAAAAAAGTTTCGATTGTGGACACCGTGGCTATGGTCAACTTTGCCATCAATGTGCGGCGAAAAAGTCCATTTACGAACGCAAAAAGAGTAAAAAACACGAATGGGAGGCAACTTTTGCCACAGACCCCATTGACCTTAGCTACTTACCCAAACAAGTAGTGGTTAAAGCCCGCACAATCATCAAAGGTTTACAAGACCAAAGAAACTATCGAGATTTTCGCGGTAAACGTTTACGTCACGACCGTTTGATTATTAGTATTCCTGTGACACGTAACTATCGCTTGATTTGTAGAGATTGTGGCAGTTTTGTTAACCCAGAAGAAGTTGTATCCCATGAAGATTATAATGTGTGTAAACCCGGCAGATGAGGGAAATTCTCAGCACCGGGAGAAAGTGTTAATTTAGATACAATTTACAGGTCTTGGGCGATCGCTTTTTCTTTTGTTTAATTATTTTGTTGGTTTCTGGCTAAGCTTTCTACTAACTCTAGAGATAAACCTGTGATTTCCACAACTTCATTAGTTGCTAGACCTCTTCTGAGTAAATTTAAGGCTACTTCTAATTTGCCTTCTAATTTGCCTTCTTGTCTGCCTCTTAATTCGCCTTCGCGATATATTTCTTGATAAATTGCTGATTCTTGCATAATATCACTCCTATTTTTTATATTTAAAGATCGAGGGAGATCGCTTTTTCTTTTGTTTAATTATTTTGTTGGTTTCTAGCTAAGCTTTCTACTAACTCTAGAGATAAACCTGTGATTTCCACAACTTCATTAGTTGCTAGACCTCTTCTGAGTAAATTTAAGGCTACTTCTAATTTGCCTTCTAATTTGCCTTCTAATTTGCCTTCTTGTCTACCTCTTAATTCGCCTTTTAATTCTCCTTCGCGATATATTTCTTGATAAATTGCTGATTCTTGCATA
>NZ_JALKVM010000219.1:0-13660 GCF_057440575.1 Johannesbaptistia floridana | reverse complement strand
TCTTTACAAGACGTGGAATAAATATTGAAGAATATCCGGCTATAAAAAATTATTTGCTTCAGTATAAAGATAGATTAACACCTGGTATAAAAGGAGGAAGAAAAGCAGGTAGCTATAAATGGTATGAAATTCAAGATAATGTCGCCTATTGGCAAGAATTTGAAAAACCTAAAATTATTTATCCTGATATTGCCAAAAAATCATCTTTTACAATTACCAACGATTTATTTTATACAGATTGTACAGTTTTTTTTATTCCCCAACAATCCTTATTTTTATTAGCAACGCTTAATTCTCTATTAAATAATTTTTTTGTTTCATACACTTGTCCTGGATTAGGAGAAAAAGGAATTAGGTTTAAATCTATTTATGTAAAAAAAATCCCTATACCCAAAGTAACAGAAACAGAGGGCAAAATCATAGAAAAACTAGTACAAAAATGTCTAGACGCCAAAGGAAAGCGAGTAGAAGAATATGAAGCAGAAATAGACGCAAGAGTAGGCCATTTATATGGCTTAACTTCAGCAGAAATGAAAATCATTAGAGGAGAATAACTAACGAGGTGAAAACAAGCTTAAAATGAAGGCAGGGTTAAACTCAGACCCGCAGGATTAGAAGGAAATACCGAACTAAATATAGTCAACAAAGTAAAAGCGATCGCCCGTGACCTACGGTACAATTGGTTTAATAAATTCTGGGAAGATCAAAGCGTAGCTTTACACTACAAATGAAAATGGTTTTCGTTGTGGTGTAACTTGATTAATTCCCTGATGTAGGGGCGCTCTTGCTTGCACCCATCTCTATATCATTTTTAATAATTATCACATAATATTTTATGTATCTCTTGGACTAAAGTCCAACTACGAACCTTGTTTTTAACTATTTCAATTATTTTGGCAGAAGAATTAAAAGCAGGGCGATCGCACCAGGTAGGTTGGGCAGGGAGATAACCCAACAATCTCTTTGATTATCTCTAAAGGGTGTGTGTTGGGTTGCACGACTTTTAACCCAACCTACTCGCTATTTTGTAAGGCGCACTCGCCTATGGCGAGATCTCGCACTCTTATCGCTTTACTTCAAGACTTCAAGACTTCAAGACTTATTACTTCAAAACTCATTACTTCAAAACTCATTACTCATTATTCATCCACAAGTAACTTTTAGGTTTTGATGGGAGTCAAGGAAGTTCTACAGAAGTTGGTTTAGCGATATGAGGTAAACCCCAACCAAGTTTTTCTCTAAGAATGCGGAAAAATTCCGGGTCTTGGAGACGGATAAAACGAGCCGAATAGGGAGATCGCTGTACCTGTATTCTGTCTTCTGGTAGGATATAACAGCCACCATTACCATCTACAACCATTACCATTGATTTAGGGTTAGCGGGGTAAATATTTACTTTTTCCCTGTCAGAGAAAACTAAGGCCCTTGATGCTAGAGAGTGGGGGCAAATAGGAGCTAATTGTAATACCTTTACATCTGGTGTTAATACAGGTCCCCCAGCACTCATCGAGTAAGCTGTGGATCCTGTGGGTGTAGATATAATTACACCATCAGCGGCAATGTCTACCATAGCATGTGTACCTATTTGTATCTCAAAGTGACACATGCTGGTCATGGGTTCGCGATGGACCACCATTTCATTGAGACAAAGAGCTTCCCAAAAGGGAGTTTTATCTCTATACAATTCCACCTGTAGCATGGCGCGTTCTTCTACAGTATAATCTCCCAGGATAACCTTTTCAATAGCTGGGTAAAGGTGATTAACATAGGTTTCGGTTAAAAAACCCATGTGACCTGTATTTACTGTAAGGAGAGGAATATTTAAGGGAGCTAGGAGGCGAAATGCGGATAAAACGGTACCATCTCCCCCTAAAACTACGCCAAAATCTATATCTTTATCAAAATTAGGAGGAGACATTTGGGCAATAGGAAGGTTACAGATAGGACGATCTGGCCGAGAATATCCTAAAATACCTGCAAAGCCTGTGGCGATCGCCACATCCCATCCTCTTTTTTTCAGCTTATCTTCGAGCTTATTAGCTATACGACAAGCGATTGGTTTGTCGTCGTTATAAATGATGCCTGCTTTTGGCACAATAACTTACCTTAACTGCATTAATATTGTCATCTTTTTTGCTCTTTAAATCATTTTTTTGATTTAAAAGGACTTCTTTTTGGTTTTTGTTTCTTTTGTTTTTCGTAACCCACTTCTTTAAGCTTTTTGCCGATACGGTCAAAATACTCTTTTAAATATGCTTCTAGAGTTGTGGTTGCTTGGGGGTCTAGACCAAAGACTTGATAAACTTCTTCCATAGACGCATCTAGTGCTTTTCCTCCGGCTAATACTTCTACAAAAGCCAGACGGTCTGCTGCATTTTGTGTCCATTGAAAAAAGCGGGCTGCATTTTGCAGGAAACGTAACAAGTTTAAGGGAGACCGAGTAATTTTAGCCTGTTTTCCTGATAACCTTTCGCATAAAGCAATAATTTCATCAGCAGTCCAAGCTTGAGGACCCACTAAGGGAAAAGTTTGTTTCTCTGTTTCTGGTAATTCTAAAGCAAGTATGGTAAATTTAGCAATATCTTGAGTATTCATATAAGCTATAGGAGTCGCCTCTCCACTTATCCAAACTGCTTGTTGTTCTAACATAGGTATAGCATACTGTCCAATTAAACCTTGCATAAACCCTGCTAGTCTAAAGGTTGTGTATTTTAATCCTGACTCTTTTAAGAAATCTTCTGTACATTTTTTTATATCCATCAAGGGAACTTCTGGATATTCTTCTGCTCTCAAAATTGAAAAAAATATGTATCTTTCGATACCTGCTTTTTTTACTTCTTGTATTAAGTTAACTTTCCCATCCCAGTCTACCTGTCTGATGCTTAGGGAACTATTAATTCTCGTGGTAGCCGCGTCTATAACTGCTTCTACATCTTCTAAGGCTTTGGGTAAGCTATCGCGATCGCAGAAATCCCCTAGTACTAATTCTGCCCCCCATTCTCTTAAAAAGGAGGCTTTTTGGTAGTTTCTCACTAAGCATTTGACTCTATGTCCCTTATCTATGGCTTGACGCGCCACTTGTCTACCTAATGTTCCTGTAGCACCTACTATCAATAAGTCCATTTATTTTTTTTAAGTAACGTTTTTTTAAGTTTCTCTAAGATATTAACAAAAAATGTGACAATACTATCATTTTTCTCTTCACAATATTAAGCTTTATGAATTTATCGGTCATCAAGAAAATGAGTTTTTCTTGCTCCTTAGTTAGTACGCTAGTACTATGTAGGGGTAAAAGAATTTTAAGTTAGTTTAAGATCTAAAAAGCTAAAATTTAACTAAAATATCATTTAAAAGTATGCTACAAATAATTTATTCAGAAGAATTTTTGCAACATAAAACGGGGGCAGGACATCCAGAAAGACCGGAACGTCTAAGTCATACAGTAGAAGAGTTAAAAAACTCACCATGGAACTCAAAACTACAATGGCAAATACCTACACCAGTGAGTGAAAGTAAAATCTTACCTATAGTGAAACAAATTCATAGTGCAGAACATATAGAAACAATTAAGGAAATAGCAGCAAGGGGAGGAGGTGCCATAGATTTAGATACCCCTGTGTCTCCTGCTAGTTATGATGTAGCTTTACTCGCCGTTAGCGCCTGGTTAGATGGAGTAAATTATGTTTTAGCTGAAGGGAAGCCAGCTTTTGTTTTAGCGCGTCCTCCAGGACATCACGCCACCAGTAGAGATGCTATGGGTTTTTGTTTATTATCAAATGCAGCGATCGCCGCTAACTATGCCTTAACTCAAGGTAATGTTAACCGAGTGGCTATCATGGATTGGGATGTACACCACGGCAATGGGACTGAGGCAATTGTAGAATCTAACCCCCAAATCGCCTATTGTTCTCTACACCAGTATCCCTGTTATCCTGGTACGGGAAAAGCGGAGGATCGCGGTTTACATAACAATGTTTTAAATATTCCCATGGCGCCAGGAAGTACCATGGCTGACTATGAACCAGCTTTTGTGGAAAAAGTTATCCCTTTTTTAAAAGGTTTTCAACCAGATTTATTAATTATTAGTGCAGGCTATGATGCTAATGAGTTAGATCCTTTGGCCTCTATTTCCTTGCAACCTCAAGATTATGGCAAGTTTACCGAGTATTGTTTAACAGTTACGCCTAAAATTCTTTTAGGATTAGAAGGGGGTTATCATCTCCAAGCTTTAGCAGATTCTGTGAAGGCTACGATGGAAGCTTTAATTGGTGTTAATTAGGTGAATAAATATGAATGTTTGGTTACTAACTACTGTAGTTTTATTTGTTTTAGTGCAATTGGTGATGTGGGTTAAACAGTTTATTACACCTCTTCCCCTATATTTATTGGGAGGTGCTTTTTTGGCGATCGCTTCTAATTACGAACGGAGTAAATTTACTCTTAACTCTAGAATAGAAAGTTTATCTCAACAGTTAAAAGGGACTGAGACAGATGTTAAACAGCTTCCAGAGGATAAGTCGTAAAAATCATTAACCTAAGTTAAAGGTCGTACAACCCAACACATATAGCAGTGACCGCAGTGGTGTTAACAACATTGATCACAAACTTTTCCCCCCAACCCCCCTTACTAAGGGGGGCTTTTCATCATTTTTGTCAACATCTATTGGCGAGCTTGCTATAACAGCAAATTGTTGGGTTTCGTGCCTCAACCCAACCTACAGACTACTGTAGTTTTATTTGTTTTAGTGCAATTGGTGATGTGGGTTAAACAGTTTATTACTCAGATCTTTCACCAGAACTTATGTACTAAATTAACCTCAGAAAAAGTTCATTTCTCTACTTCAAGACTTCAAGACTTCTTTCACTTCAAGACTTCAAGACTCCTTACTCATTACTCCTTACTCATTACTCAATCACCACCAGTAACTTTGGGTAAAGATGCAATATCTGAGTATTACACCTCTTCCCCTATACTTATTGGGAGGTGCTTTTTTGGCGATCGCTTCTAATTACGAACGGAGTAAATTTACTCTTAACTCTAGAATAGAAAGTTTATCTCAACAGTTAAAAGGGACTGAGACAGATGTTAAACAGCTTCCAGAGGATAAGTCGTAAAAATCATTAACCTAAGTTAAAGGTCGTACAACCCAACACATATAGCAGTGACCGCAGTGGTGTTAACAACATTGATCACAAACTTTTCCCCCCAACCCCCCTTACTAAGGGGGGCTTTTCATCATTTTTGTCAACATCTATTGGCGAGCTTGCTATAACAGCAAATTGTTGGGTTTCGTGCCTCAACCCAACCTACAGACTACTGTAGTTTTATTTGTTTTAGTGCAATTGGTGATGTGGGTTAAACAGTTTATTACTCAGATCTTTCACCAGAACTTATGTACTAAATTAACCTCAGAAAAAGTTCATTTCTCTACTTCAAGACTTCAAGACTCCTTACTCATTACTCAATCACCACCAGTAACTTTGGGTAAAGATGCAATATCTGAGTATTACACCTCTTCCCCTATACTTATTGGGAGGTGCTTTTTTGGCGATCGCTTCTAATTACGAACGGAGTAAATTTACTCTTAACTCTAGAATAGAAAGTTTATCTCAACAGTTAAAAGGGACTGAGACAGATGTTAAACAGCTTCCAGAGGATAAGTCGTAAAAATCATTAACCTAAGTTAAAGGTCGTACAACCCAACACATATAGCAGTGACCGCAGTGGTGTTAACAACATTGATCACAAACTTTTCCCCCCAACCCCCCTTACTAAGGGGGGCTTTTCATCATTTTTGTCAACATCTATTGGCGAGCTTGCTATAACAGCAAATTGTTGGGTTTCGTGCCTCAACCCAACCTACAGACTGGTGGGAGATGAATCTTGAAGTCTTGAAGTCTTGAAGTTTTGAAGTAAAAGAATTGATGTTAAACCCCTAGGAGACAAAGATTATAGAGAATTAACCATAAAGAACATTTTTCCTTAAAAATTAGTACATAAGTTCTGGTGGAAGATATGAGGAGCTGAAAAATGTCAAACATATTAATGCGTAGCGCTATAAAATAAAAAGTGAGTATAAAAACATAATTGACAAAACAAATAAAGTTATGAGTCTTGTTATTTCAGATGAAATTGTGCAGGCTTCTCACCTCACCCCAGAGGAGTTTCGCCTGGAAATTGCATTACACTTGTTCCAAATAGGTCGCTTAACATTAGGTTATGCTAGTCAACTAGCAGAAATGCAAGTTAAGGACTTTCGTCAACTGCTTAAACAACGGCAAATTCCTCTCTACGCCTATGATGTTGAAGACTTTGAACTAGACTTAAAAAACTTACGGGAGTTAGGACGTCTTTGATTGTCATCAGCGATACATCAGTCATCACCAATTTAGCTGCAATTCAACATTTAGAACTTTTGCCTCAACTTTATGCTCAAGTGTTTATCCCTGAAGCTGTTTATCGTGAGCTTGTAGATATTGAGCCACCATGTCCTGGAGCCAAAGAAGTTCAATCTGTCAGTTGGATAGAAATTGTACAAGGTACAAATTCTGTTGTTGTTGAAAGGCTCCAACATCAAGCAAAGTTAGATCCAGGAGAATCTGAAGCGATTGCTCTTGCTTTAGAAATGAATGCTGAGTTACTATTAATCGATGAACGTCGAGGTCGGACAGAAGCAAATCGTCTAGGGTTGAGAATTATTGGATTGCTTGGTATCTTAGTTGAAGCCAAACACCAGAACATCATTTCTGCTGTTAAGCCTTTAATGGATGCTTTAATTGCCACATCAGAATTTAGAGTTTCCAAAGCGTTATACAATCAAATTTTACAAATGGTTGAGGAAAATTAAAAAGTCTTCATATATCTACAGGGATTTATTTTCAGCTTCTGATTTCCTTGTCAAATCATTGCTTCACCTAGTCTACAATGTGCGATCGCTTCTTATGATCAACTTCTTTCTTCCCCAACTTTGACCGTAAGTATTCATCCAATTTAAGTTTGTTGTCACACCCTGAGCATTAATAGGGCTAAAGCCCTACTACAAACTCATATCTCAATTAAAAAGAACTGAGACAGCAAAATAAAATAAAAATCTTTTTATCCTGTACAAAATTAATCCCAAGCAGTAACTTTTATTGCTTGGGAGATAGCTTTGTTATCTTGTGATGTGGTGGAAAAATTAGAGCAGCAATAACTACTATTTTTCCACACAGAATCATTAATCAGGAAGTTTACCAATACATTTTTGAAAAGCTTCGCGATCGCCAATTCGTTTGAGATATGCCTTTACTGCTGGATAGGGACTTAAATCAAAATCAGCTAATGCCATAGGAATAAAAGCTAAATAGGCAGCAACCGCTACATCTGCCACGGTAAACTCATCACCGGTTAAAGAATTAATGCGATCGCCCTTAAAAATTGGTTGACCAAAAAGGCGTCTTCAGTATTTTTGTTCTCCTGATGCGATCTTCGGCGAAAGAGAAATGAACTTTTTCCCTTTGCTTATGCGGTCATCTATGGCCCCGGATTTAAAATCCGGGGCCATAGATGACCACAATAATTTGGTACATAAGTACTGGTGGAAGATGTGAGTAAAGATGGTAAAATTAGAGACAATGTAATACCATGGCTGAAGTCAGAATCTACTTTCAAAACATAGATTAACAAAATAGAAACAATAAATAAATTAAAGATGATAGAAGAAAAATTTAATCCGGCACCTGATCTCGATGAAGCTGAAAGTTTACTTAATGATTTATTTGAAGAAGTAAGAGTCAAAGAAAGTGAATTATCTGGGGGAGAAATTGAAAAGTTAACCAGAGGCTCTAGTGCAGTTCAAATGCTCAAAGAAACAACTGTAACTTTTGGAAAACCTATTCCCATCGCTCTTACAGAAAAAAGTTTTAAAGCAAGAAATATAGAACTAAAACCAGATATATCAGACTTGATGAAAAATTATGATTTCTATTCAATGATAGTAATTGTGAATCCTCGTCCTCAATCGAGTGTGTTAATTTCAAAATTAGAATGTCAACTTGATTTTGGTCCTAAAGGACAAGATGAACCAGTGGTATATCGCATTATTCCTAACAGCAAATGGACAGATATTATCAATGCAGGAGTCAAAGTTAATCTGGGATTAGATGGTAACTTCGATGTTGCTGTAGGAGTTGATGATGATCAAATTCCAGTAATCAATAAGTTAGCTAATTCTCAAGATTTCAAAGCTAAATTAGACAGTGATAATGCTTTAAACTCATTTCTTGTCTTAGAAGGTTTAAGTTATAAACTGGGCAAATTTAATCTTTTTGCTCAGGGTGAACATAATTCTCAATGTTTTTGGCGACTCGAAAGACCAGAAATTAAAGGTCAATCAGAAGTGAAATTTAATATTATTTTTCATGTACCAAAAGCATGTAAATCTATTGAGTTAATAGGAAAGGTTTGGATTGAGCCAAGTATCGATTGGTTAAATGGAGAACTGGTTCATGTAATGAAAGCATTACCAGCTTATTTAAGCAATTTATTTGGTAGTAAAGAAAAAGCAGCGAAAAGTTTTGCTGTTGGAACAAAAGAAACATGGCAAATTGAATTACCTCAAACTTAAATCTCTAGCAATTTTTTATTAATAAAGATATTCTTATCATGACTTATCAATATCATATCTGTGTTCCTAATGAAAATACTGTACTGGTAGAAAAATGGACTCCTAACTACCAGCAATCTGATGAATCTATTGGCAGTTTTCGTAATGATAAAATAACAAGTAACATTCAAACTTTGTTACAAAATCCTGGAAATTTACAAGGTGAAGAAATCAAAAAAGTAGGAGAGGCTTTATTCGAGGCTTTATTTGATTCTCAATTGAAAGATGATTTTTTAGCCTTTTTAAACAATGAAGTTACAAAAGGTCAAATATTAAATGTTGTCCTGGAAATTAATGAGACAGCTATGCCTGAAGTAGTAGCTTATCCTTGGGAATTCATGTGTTTGCCCGAGAAATATAATCAAGAAGATATTCACTTAGCAACTCATCCTCAAATATGTTTCTTTCGGACTAGATACAAGTTAAAAAAACAAAATAAAACCTCTATTAAAATTGAACCAAACAACAAACTAAAGATAGCTTTAGCTGTAGCTAAACCCACTTCTGAACCTAAGCTCATGAATGTAGAATATCAGGAGATACAAGAGCATTTAAAGCAACTAGCTAGTCAACAAGAACAAATTGAGTTTTTACCAGTAATTAACCCGGCAACTCCTAGAAAGGTCTCTTCTCGATTAAGAGAGAATAAACCTGATATTTTTCACTTTATCGGTCATGGTCAGTTAATTCAAAAAAATAATCAGCAAGTAGGAGAAATAGCTTTTATAGACGATTCAGGGAATGCCGATTGGAGAGAAGCGGCATTTTTTAGCATCTTATTTCAGCAGCATCTTCCTAAAATTGTCATTTTACAAGCCTGTGAAACAGCAAAACAATCTGAATCCAATGCCTTCAGCAGTTTAGCTTATCGTTTAATGCTTCAGGGTATCCCTATAGTGATAGCGATGCAATATAAGGTTTCTAATCTTACAGCAGCCAGTTTTGTTAGAGATTTTTATGGGGAAATTGTCAATGGTAATTCTGTTGAAATAGCTGTACAACAAGCAAGATATAACCTATGTCTTGATAAAGGATATGAGCAAAAAGATTTTGCTATTCCTGTAATTTATATGAATGCTGTAGATGGTTATTTATTTCTTGATGAAAAAGAAATTACTCCTTCTATAGATCCTCCGTCACGCGAAAAAAAGATAGAGAAACTACTTTCTATTCTGGAAAAGATAACGAATCCCGAATTTGAAAGATTAATGTTCACTCTCAACATTCCTAATCATTTAATGCCAGGAGCTAATCAGACACGAACCGAAAGAGCTATTGCTTTACTTCAATGGGCTCAATCACCTAATGGTTGTGGTTTAGAAGCGATTGAACAAGCTTTAAACCTTAGGTAGTTTTTATGTATTAAGATTTTTGCATAGATTCTTGATTATACTTAGATCTTGCACCAGTAACCCAGTTAAAACGAGGTTCGTAGTTGGACTTTAGTCCAAAATCTGACTTTTTGATAAGGGCTATTTCAACAACCGGATCTAGTATAATTTCCTATTCCAAGCTTACCTGTTCCCTATTTCCTATTCTCTATACAATTTCAGATTCTGAGCAATCTTTTCAATCAACCATAAACCAGCCACAGAGTTACCCTGTTGATCCAAAGGAGGACTATAACAGGCGATCGCCCCTTGTTTAGGTACAATAGAAACTATAGCGCCACTTACCCCCGATTTAGTTGGTAAGCCTACTCTTTGGGAGAATTCTTCAGAAGCTTCATATAAACCGCAATTAAGCATTAAATCTAGCACAATCTTACTATTACCTTCTCCTGACACCAGTAAACTGCCTAATTTAGCTAAATCTTCGATATTTCCCCCAAGACAGCAAATACGATTATAAGTATCTAAAGCAACTTCCGGGTCACTGATGTAACCGTTATCAAACAACTCTCTAATTAAACTTTGGTTTTTAACATTAGGTTGAGAATTAACAGAACCTAGTATACTTTCACTTAAAAATAATTGAGAATCAGATTGACTATTTAACCATACACGCAAGTTTTCACATTTAGAGTAACTATCTTCTCCAGGAAGAAGACAAGCTAAAGTCATAGCCCCAGTATTAAGCATAGGATTCCTAGGAAAACCACCATCAATGATTAATTGCTCTAAAGAATTAAAAGGATAACTAGAGGGTTTTTGACCAACTTTTTGAAAAACCTCATCTGCCCCTCTAAAAAAGAGAATATATAACAACAAAAAGGGTTTAATCACACTCATCAGAGGGAAAGTAGCCTGTTGATCTCCCAAGCTGCAAATCTCTTTATTTTCTCTAAGAATACAAAAAGCAAAGTATTCAGGATTAATAGACTCCAGCAAAGGTATATATTGAATCATGTTACCTTTGGTAGCCTTTTCTTTGATTTCTGCTATCCAAGCTAAAATTTGTTCTGACTGTATATTCACCAAAGATTTCATCTTTCTATTAAAAAAGCTTCTATTCCCACAGCAACTGCCCCTTGATAGTCTTCTTCTAAACTATCACCAATATGCCAAGCCTCCGATGGTGTGCATTGATGTTTCTCTAAAGCACTCCAAAAAACTTGTTTATCTGGTTTGGCAGCCCCTACTAGAGAAGAGATAGTCACACTATCGAAAAATTCTGTTAGCCCCAATTCTGCCAACACAGTATTCAGGCGAGTATCAAAATTAGAAATAATTCCCAACTCTATACCAAGGTCAAGCCAATGTATCAAAGCCGGAATCACATCTTGATAAACATACCAAGGTTTAAAGGTAGCAAAATATTCATATAATTCCGCAAAAAAAGCGGAAAAGTCCTTAAATTGATTAATAACTTCAGCCCGGGAAAAAGTAGCATAGGCGATTTTTTGCCACCAATCAAATTCATAACTAGGAATTTCCTCTAAAGAAGCATGAGGAAAAGCACAGGGAGGAGAAGCTTGAAAACTGTGATAAAAAGCTTGATCAACCACAGAAGAATCTACTTCTACTCCTGCATTTTTCGCTAACTTGCTGTAGATTTCTCCCACACTACCGCGAAGACCTATCAGGGTGCCCACTGCATCTAGAAAAATAACTTTTGGTTGTGACATTAGCCTTAACTATTTACAAATAACTCCACCAAAGGCTGAGTTAGCCAATTTAATCCCACGGTTAATTTATGTTTACGAGTAGGTAAACGATAGAGATAAACTAAACGTCTCACCGTATGAGCTAGACTACCATCTATTTTTAAGCCTAAACCTGTCAAAGTAGCATTATCCACCCCCAAAGTCATCATTTCTCCCAAATTTTGATAACGGAAGGGTAATAAAGGACGTCCTGTGCAACTAGCCCAAATATTCCAAGCACAATAGTCTGCCTGTTGAATCGCTACTTGAGCGGTTTTGGGCACTTGTTTATTCTCGGCATCAAGACAATCAGCTATATCTCCTAAAGCGTAGATTTCCGGGTTATTTAATACTTGTAAGTAAGAGTTAGTATTGATAAAACCCCGAGAGCTTTTTTCAATGGGGAGACCTTCTAACCAAGGAGATGCTTTAATCCCTACTGTCCAAATTACTAAATCTACAGGAATATTATCTATTTTGCCTTTGTAATTTAACGATAAGTTATCTGAGTTAATTTTTGTTACTTCTGTATCTAAATCTAACCATACCTTTTTGGCTTCTAAAGCCTTTGTCGCCGCTTCTCGATTGAATTCAGGGGAACTTCTGAGAATCATCTCTGAGCGCTCTACAATACGAATACGTCCTCTTTTTCCCAGACGATCTGCTATTTTACAAGCTAATTCAACTCCACTATAACCACCACCAACAATTACAGTGCGAATATATTCTGATGGTTTATTTTCTAATTCTTTGAGTTTATTCCCTAGTGAGTAGGCATCATTTAAGGTACGAAAAGTAAAGGCGTGAGTATCTACACCTGGAACAAAATCTGTAGGAGTATCTCCTCCTGTGGCAATAACTAGGTAATCATAATTTAGCTTGGAATCATCATTTAGGTACACTTGATTTTGACCTAGGTCAACATTTTTCACCTCAGCTTGTTGATGACTTACTGGGACATTTCCTAAAACTTCGCTAAAAGCTGGCGCAATTTCCCATGCTTGCATCTCTCCTGTGATTAATTCGTAGAGAAGGGGTGAAAACAAAAATTTTTCATTTTTATCTACTAAGGTTATTTCTGGTTGCTGAGAATCTAACCAGGGAAGTTCGCTTAAGCGTAAGGCTGTATATAACCCGGCGAATCCTCCCCCAAGAATACACACCTTTTTCGGTACTTCTGTCATTACTTAACTTATATTAACTATCTATAGAGAAACTGCTTTTAGCATAGCATTAAACTCATATAGCGTCTTTAAGTTTGATGAGGTATACAGGTTAAGTAGTTTTATAGTATTAGTAGTGTGTGTTAGGGCGAAGCCCGTAACGCACCTAGATGAGTAATGAGTAATAAGTAATGAGTTTTGAAGTAAGAAGCCAGTAACCTGTAGGTTGGGTTGAGGCACGAAACCCAACATTATATTAGTAGTTGTAGTGGTTGAGTCTTGAAGTAATGAGTCTTGAAGTAATGAGTAAGAAGGTAGCCTGTACGTAGCCTGTAGGTTGGGTTGAGGTAACGAAACCCAACAAATTACTCATTATCTCCAACTGTTATGTGTTAGGTTGCACGACTCATATCATGTTCGCTTATACACTATGGCTATAACAGAGCAATTCCTATATTTTAAAACCAGAAAAAAACAAATTGTTGACACATTTTATTTTTTTATGTTATGATAACAAAGTTAGCAAATGCGGGTGTAGTTTAGTGGTAAAACCTTAGCCTTCCAAGCTAATGATGGGGGTTCGATTCCCCCCACCCGCTCTTTAGAAGGTTGAGAAAAAAGCTCCTACTAAGGGAAGAATAGCAATATGAAAACTCTATTTTATCTACAATGCAAGGTGATTTAAGCAGATTGTTTAAAGTATAGCAGACCCTAGGGCGCAAGCCTTGCTTTAGGGCGCAAGCCTTGCTTTAGGGCGCAAGCCTTGC
>NZ_JALKVM010000218.1:0-13751 GCF_057440575.1 Johannesbaptistia floridana | reverse complement strand
GCATTCTACATTACCCTTACACCAGCAACTTTTGGGCTTTGGTGCAAGATCTGAGTATAGCTATCCTCAATTTATTCTAGAATCTCAAGTGAGACCATACTTTCGTTACTCCCTGAAGGCTTTATAGTTTCGTATTGATCTACTTTTAATCGCACAAAATATTTTCCTGGCCTAACTTTGGTAAAATCTTTATTTTCCCTTTGCCTCTCAGTATTATCTTCTGAATAGGTATTAAAAAGATATATCCAAGAGTTTATTCCTGGTCTTTTAAACAAGGATATTGACAGTTGATTCTCATGTCTCTCCGTCATTTCTAAAGTTTTAGTGGGAAACTCAAACTCTTCTTGATTACTAGAATAATTTAAATAGCGATCAAGCAGTAAATAAGTTTTTTGTGCTGGTTCAATAGTTGGAATAGTTGTTACAGAAATATTTAGTTTATTAGCATCTGTTGCTGCAATCTGGGTACTAATTGCTGTTATCTTGGGAATTAAAATAAAATTGAACTGATTAGAAATAGCTGTAACTTCGGTTGGATAATTAATAAAATAAATAGATAATTTATGTTCTTGAGCTTTTAAATTAATATTAACCTCTTCAGTTAAAAACTTACTTAAATCTATAATTATCTTATCTCTACTGAGGTATTTGCGTATTTTTCTAGATTCTTGCTCAGGAATTAAACTATTTATATCAACAGCTTCAAACTCATTAATCTTAATTTTTGTTAGATCTGGATAACCCAATAAGTTACTACCATGAATCTCAATTAGACTATCTGCATATACATAAACAGGTGCATCAGGAGATTTGGCAGCCATTTTCTGTAACTCTCGATTCTGACAGACAATTTTACTAATTCTGGGTATATTGGGAGAAACTTGTGGCACAACTTCCGTAACTCGTGGTAACCTGGTGGGGAGATCATCACTCTCTACTAAAACAGCACTAACCTGATAGGCAACCGAAAGTAGATAAGGTGTTTGAAAAAATATAGACCAAATTTTAGATAAATCCTCCGTCGATAAAACCAAAGGCATGATTTTAATTGTTTCTACTTGGTCTTCCAAATTAGAACCCTGTAAACTATTTTGATAAAGAGAATTATTAATAGTCTTACGAATATCTTCTTGCTTTAACTCTGCTTCCTGATGAAAAGTACTCGTTACTAATCCTAACAAACTTTGAGGTTCTAAAGATGCCTCATTACCATAGAAGCTAAATATATAATTCAGTTCTAAGGCGATTTGTGGACGTTTAATTAATTGACCTACACTTTTGCGTGGTAAATCTCCGCTACGCCAGTGAAGTGGTGCTGTACGATATAAAAAAATATTAATTCCTAAATTTTTAGTAGGTTCTTCAACTTGATCTGGTCTCAGGGTGGTGATTGAAGGTTGTCTTCCAGTTCTTTCCCAAATTTTATCTTCTAAGATAGTTTTTAAAGTGGCGGTTACTGTGGCAATAGCTAAATAATTACTCATAAATTAAATTATTACTCTTCAAATTGTTTATCAAAATAATTTTTGTTGTTGTTTAGATAAAAGATAACTAATTAATTCTTGGCGCGTTTTAACTCCAAGTTTGTAGTAAATAGAAGTTAGATGAGCTTTAACTGTAGATACTGTAATATATAGATTCTGCGCTATTTTTTCATTATTATAACCTTGAAGCAGTTGCTCAACAATTTCTTTTTCTCTAAAAGTTAAATGAAAATATTTTAAAAGATTTTGTATTTGTTTAAACCCTAGATTATCAATTAAATTAAAATTAATAATCCACAGAAAATATTTAAGGTAATTATCAATAGTAGTAAGTTGTCGAGTTTGATAAAAATTATTTATATACATATATAACAACTGTTTTAATTCTAAATTAATCAATTCGTTGATATCTTGTTTAATAGTTTTTGTCTGACTATAAAATATTAGTATATAAAATGAACTAATTTTAGATTGATTATATTCTAATTGTACTAATTGTTTATGTAATAAACTACTATAGAAATCTTTGTATATATCAGTTAATTCTACTAATTGATTAACTTGTGTTGGTATATTAAGATAATTTGCATCATAATTAAAGATAATTTGATATTTTGACTGGCTTAGTTTTTTTTCTAGTAAGTAAAACACTAAGTTATTTAAATTTTCTGTTTGAGAAAAATTTTGCAGTTCAGAAATTAGTACCTGCTCATAAACTTTACTAATTTTCGGTTCCTCAATAATTTTGACATTCATAATTATTACGAGACTAAGTCTCATGAAATCTTTTATCTTCTTAATTATTAACCTTAATCAAGAAAACCTGTAAGTTTTTAGTATTTTCTTAAGTTTTAACAAAACTTCGTATTAATTAATAAAAATAAATACAGTAGAATTATAGACTTTAGTCTAATTTTCTTAAAAGCAGATAAAGTATATCTTTAACCATAAGATAATAACAGAGATAATCATATTATGCCTAGACTAGACTATTTTGCTCCAGGTGTCTATGTAGAAGAAGTTCCCGGGGGTAGTCGCCCGATAGAAGGAGTTCCTACAAATATAGCTGGTTTTGTAGGTTTTACCGAAGATATCAGAAATGGGGCTAAAAAAAATCAACCAATACTAGTTACTAGTTGGAATCAATATTTAGAATATTTTGCGCGTCCTCAATCTACTGGCTTTACTCAATTTAAAGCCTATTTACCATTTTCTGTGTATGGATTTTTTCTTAATGGTGGTGGACGTTGTTGGGTAGTTAGCCTAGGGACAGGACTACCCAAACCACGTAAACAAATTGAAGGGGAAATAAGCAGTATTTCGGAAAATATCCCTAGATTAGAAGCTAGAAACCAAAAAGCTGGTAGCTTTGGTGCTTTAAGCATAAATGCTCTCAACTTTGAATTTAAGGATGATGCTTCTTTTGAAACAAAAGAAAATGGTTTAGTTATTGAAATTGAAAATAGTCCTAATCAAAATTGGCAGGGTAGTGGTATAGATAGGGCAGAACTATTTAGTATCATTATCAAAAGTGGGGAAGAAATTATTGAATCTCATGATTATCTAAGTATGAATCCAGCAGTAAGTACTATTGTTGCTGAATATGAAACTGAAGCTAGATTCTTGCGATTGCCGAAGGTTTGCTACGTAGAGACGAAAATTAGTGATGATTCTGAATATATCAGGGTTACAGATCAAAATAATAGTTTTCTCAATCCTCTGACCAAAAGACCCCACAATGGTAGATATGAATTAAAACCCCTAGAAATTTTACCCGTACAAGAAACTCTTGCAACTGATATTCAGGGCAATGCTGGCTCAGAATCAGAATCTACAGGAATTCAAGCTCTTTTTGACCTTGACGAAATCAATATTATTACTTGTCCTGATTTATGGACACTATATGAGCTTATCCCAGATGAAGCAGAAGAAATCATCAAAGGGGTAATTAGCATCATGATTGGCTTGTGTGAGGGTTCTATTAGTGGAGATATTCCCAATCCTCCCAATAGAATGATAGTAATTGATACTCCACCTCCAAATAAATGCCGTAAACCCCAGCAGGTAAAACAATGGTTGGACAATTTAAAACAGCGATCAATGTTTGCAGCATTGTACTATCCCTGGGTTAAAGTGCCTAATCCCGCCGCAGGAGGTAGACCAACTTTTGTACCTCCTGGGGGTCATGTGATGGGTGTTTGGGCACGAACAGACGAACAAAGAGGTGTTTATAAAGCCCCTGCTAATGAACCACTCCGTGGGATTACAGATTTAGCTTATGAGACAAATTTCCGGGAACAAGAACTATTAAATCCATTGGGAATTAACTGTATACGTTCTTTTCCTAATCGCGGTATGCTTATTTGGGGAGCAAGAACTTTAGTAGAACCAGATAAAACCGAATGGCGATATATCAGTGTCCGCCGTCTCATTAGTTATATCGAAAAGTCTATCGAGTTAGGGACTCAATGGGCTGTATTTGAACCTAATGACGAAGATTTGTGGGCACGTATTAGTCGAGCGGTTAGTAACTTTTTAGAAAGATTGTGGCGAGAGGGAGCCTTATTTGGTGCAACTCCAGAACAAGCCTTTTTTGTTAAATGTGATGCTGAGTTGAACACACCAGAAACAATGATTCTGGGCCGATTGTATATAGAAGTGGGAGTTTCTCCCGTTCGTCCCGCAGAATTTGTTATCTTTAGAATTTCTCAGAAAAATTCTAGTGATGGAGCTTAAAATACTATAGCAATTCTTAGTTATCTGTTGATTGATCGCGTATCTGCGGTCATTTATGGCCCCAAATTTTAAATCCGGGGAACGGATAACCTAAATCACAGTTACTATCATTTTTTCAAGTAAATCAAGGAAGGTAAAAACATGGCAGAAGAGCAACTATTGGTTAATTGTCGGTTCTATTTTGAAGCAGATGGAATCACAGATAAAATGATCCTAGAAGTTAGTGGTCTCACAAGTGAAACTCCCGCCGCGGGAGGAGATAAAGTGTTAGGTTCTGGCAAAAATGCTGTGAATCTGCGTCAAGCAACACCTACACAAGTTAAATTTTCTCCTGTAGTGGTTAAAGTTGTCGCCACTAATAATAAAGATCTTTATGATTGGTATGAAAAATGTAATAAAAACCAAGGTGGAGCTTCTGAGTGGTCTTCTAATCGAAAAGGTGCTTCGGTGGTTATTTATGACCAATCTAGTTCAGAACAAGCCCGTTGGAATTTAGTTAATTCTTATCCTACTAAGTATGAAGGACCAAAATTAGAAGCCGGTTCTAATGATGTAGCTAATGAAACTATAACTTTGGTTCATGAAGGTTTGACCAGAGTCAAGTAATTACTCTCACTTGACTCTTGTCAATCTATCTGTAAATAAATTTACTTCCCAAAATTAAACTTTGGGAATTTATTTATTTTTTACTTTAAAATATCCTAACTATTTTTTGTACTACTAGAGAATAAATGCAATAAATGATACCAGAAATTCTCACAGCATCTAAATTTTATCTAGAATTAAAATTAGAAGGCAGCCAAGATGCCGTTGATGGAATCTTTATGGAGTGTAAAGGATTTCAATCTACTCAAGAAGTAATTGAATTTAAAGAAGTTTTTCCAGAAAAATGGAACAAGGCGGCTAAGGGTTTGATTGTTTCTACAAAAATTCCTGGGAATCTCAAAGTCAACAATATCACTCTCAAAAGAGGTCTAATTTCTTCTAAGACTTTATGGAATTGGTTTGATAAAGTACAAACTGGTAGCTGGCATAATCCGAAACAATCAGGGATTTTAAGCATCTATAATCAAGGGGGAAAAATGCAAGCACAGTTTGAGTTTCTCAATGCTTGGCCTACTAGATATAGTATTTCTGATCTTAATGCTTCTAGCAATGATTTTGCAATAGAAGAATTAGAATTGGCTTGTGAATCTTTTAAAAGAATACAATAATTATTTTTTCTGGTTATTTGAAGTTAACATATATGCTCCAAACTGAATATGAATTTACTCTTCCTAAAGGGTACCAAGATTCTGAAGGTAATCTACATCGCCAAGGAGTTATGCGCTTATCACTGGCAATTGATGAAATAGCGCCTATGAAAGATCCTCGTGTAAAAAGTAATCCTGCCTATGCTACCATACTTATTCTGTCTCGGGTAATTGTTAAATTGGGAACTCTTGACTCGGTTACTCCCAATATTGTAGAAGAGTTTTTTACTTGTGATCTCAACTTTCTACAGGACTTTTATCGAGAAATTAATCAAATTAAATAATAATTCTATAACTATGCCTAAAAAAAAAGATTTACAAACAGAATTTGCTTTTACTTTACCTATAGGCTTGATTGATAACCAAGGAAGGCTACAGCGTCAGGGATTAATGCGTTTAGCTACCGCAAAAGATGAGATAATCGTAAATCAAGAATCCCTAGGACGAGATAATCAAGCTTACGATATTTTAGTATATTTATCACAAGTTATTTTGCGTCTTGGTAATCTGGTTAATGTTACACCAAAACAACTAGAAAATTTATATCTTTTGGATTTGAGATATTTAACAGAGTTTTACAATCGGATTAATCAGCATCGGCAGGCACACATACCCGTAGAATGTCCTCATTGTCAAAATCAATTTTCTGTGGAATTTGCTCTCTCGGCAAAGTCTTAAGCTACCCTTCATCTCAGCTTTATGAAGAGGTAGCTTATATTGCTTATCATTTTCACTGGGAACGTCATAGTATTTTAGATCTAGAACACTTTGAACGACAAACATGGGTGGGTGAGATTGGCAAAATTAACCAAAAAATCTCACAGAGGGATGAAGAATTGTAAAAACCAGATTTGGTCTTAAATTGATTTTTTAGTCAAGTTTTATCCCTTGTAGGTTGGGTTGACGCGAGGAAACCCAACAAATCATGGAGAACAACCGTTATATATATTTTATACTTTAAGTGGTTAAAGCCACAGAAGCGATCGCCTTTTTTCTGCCATCCCAAAGTAATTCCTCTGACCCACCCTAGGCTATGTTAAAATCAGATAAACAAAGCTAGGTTGGGCTACTGTTTGCAAAAAACCATGAGGGTAAAACTGTAATCATGGGAGAATTTTCCCCAGAGCATTCAGCTACAAAAAAGCAATCTCATCCAGTCTCGATTAATCATTTACCACAAGAACTCCCTTTTACTTTATCAAGGGAATCAGAGTCAAAATCTCCGATGACTATGGAGCAATTACAAGCAAAACGAGAATGGCATGAGAAATATGGCTTTGATTTGACTCGCCCCAAAGTACAAACTCAACAAACCATAGCAAAATCATTGCCAAAACAAAGTGAAACTGAACCAGAAACTGAACCAGAAGAAGAGGAATTACAAACAAAACCCCTTCTTGACTCTCAAAATTCACTAGTGCAAAAACAAGAAATCCTCGAAGAAGAAGAATCCGTACAGACAAAATCAGACAGAAATCAACAAGAATCAGTTCTAAGGAAGGAACAATTACAAGCAAAAAAAGAATGGCATCAAAAATACGGCTATGATTTAACTAACACACTCCTGCAAACTAAACTAACAATAAGTAAACCAGGAGATAAATATGAGCAAGAAGCAGACAAAGTAGCCGCCACAGTAGTAGAAAAAATCAATCAACCTACTCAAACTAAATCAGTACAACAAAAACCGATATTAGAAGAAGATGAACAAGCAATACAAATGCGTTCTACTTCGACTCAAGAGTCAGAAAGTGGAGAAATAACCTCAGAATTCGAGTCATCTTTACAACAGGGGAGAAATGGTGGTGAAGCCTTACCCTCATCTACTCTTAAATCTATGGAAGGAGCTTTTGAAGCTGATTTTAGTGGAGTTAGAGTTCATCATGATAGTCAAGCAGATAGTTTAAATAGTTCTATTCAAGCACGTGCTTTTACTACAGGAAAAGATATCTTTTTTCGTCAGGGGGAATATAATCCCACAAATAAGCAAGGGCAAGAATTATTAGCCCATGAGTTAACCCATGTGGTGCAGCAAAATGGGAATAATGTTCAGCCTAAAATGAACAATACCAGTAATCAAAATCAGTCTCAAGAGTCTGAAAAACAAATCAACCCAGGAGATAAAACTGTAGATAAAACTCAAGAATTAGAAAACCAATCAGAATCACCAAAAACCCAAGAAAAACAAGCAATAACTTCTCAAGAGAGTATAAGTACCTCCAATCCAGCCGCCGAAACTCCAACAGAAAAAGAACAAGTATCTCAACAAGCATCTAATGAGGAAGTAGAAGCAGCAACTGAGACTGTAGAAACTGAAACAAAAGAAAGCAAGATTAGTGAAGCAAAAGCCCCAACGTCTCCAGAAGAAGACCCAAGCTTCCAAGCAGTAATAGAAACTGTAAAAAAAGTTGCCCAAAAAGAAAAACAACATCAACCCGCCATAACCAAAGCCAATGAAGCTCAAGCTGCTGCGATCGCACCCGTTAATGAAGTAGAAAGTAAAGGACAAGCTAATCAAATAAGTGAGATGGAAGAGGCGGAAACGCCTGGATTTGATCAGGCACAGTTCAAAGCTCAATTAATGAAACGCATTGCCGAAATGACTCCTAAAACCCTAGAAGAGGCAGATAAATTTAAAGAGAATAATCAATTAGAGTCAGTAAAAAGTGAACTAAGTGGCAATGTAACAGAAAAAAAAGAAGAAAATAAACAACCACTAGCAGAAAAAAGCCAAGAAACACCAGATACTAGTAGCATTGAAGCAAAACCAGTAACCCCATTACCTCCAACTCAACCAGGAGTACTATCATCTAATATAGGTGCAGAAAAAGCAGTACCTAAACCAAAGAGTAAGAGTGAGGTAGAAACGCCCCTACAAGAAAACAGTCAGCAATTAGAACAGCAAATGGCTGAGAGTAATGTAACAGAGGAACAGTTAGCAAAATCCAATGAACCACAGTTTAAGGCAGCCCTGACAGCAAAACAAGAAGTAAACACTAACGCCAATCAAGTATCCTTCGCGTACCGTCAATCAGAAAGAACTCAATTATCTCAAGCACAAGCAGAAGCAGTAGCGACAGGGGCAGAAAGACTTCAAGGAATGCACGGCGATCGCCATCAACTCCTCAGTCAAGTGGTGGGTAGGCAAGAAGAAACTAAAAGCCAAGATGAACAGTCTAGAGCTAAAATAGCTGGTGATATTCAAGAAATTTACAATAATACTAAAACTCAGGTCGAAACTATACTTAGTGGTTTAGACCAAAAGGTAGAAACAACTTTTGATACAGGTGCAAATCAAGCAAAGCAGCTGTTTGAGGATTATGTTGAGCAAGAGATGAGAGCCTATAAGGACAAGCGCTACAGTGGAGTTGAAGGAGCATACAATTGGACTAGAGATTTATTCTTGTCTTTACCTTCAGAGGTAAACAAATTTTATCAAGAAGGAAAGCAAGTTTACCTGAATAAAATGGATGTGGTTATTAATCAGGTAGTGGATATTGTAGCCAATGAACTATCAAGAGCCAAAAAAGAAGTGGCTAATGGTAGAAATAAGCTGCAAAACTACCTTAATCAATTGCCTGTTGAATTAAAAACAATCGGTCAAGCAGCCGCATCAGAGATTCAAAGTGATTTTGAATCCTTGGAAGAAAGTATTAATAGCAAACAAAGTGAATTGATTGATAAACTAGCTCAAAAGTATCAAGAGAATTTACAGGCGGTTGATGCTCGCATAGAAGAAATGAAAGCCGCTAATCAAGGTCTAGTTGACAAAGCGACAAACTTGGTTACAGGAGTGATTGAGACCATTGATAGGCTAAAAAATACCCTAATGAGGGCATTAGCAAAAGCAGGTGATGTGGTTAATACTATTATTCAAGACCCGATCGCCTTTTTGGGTAACCTTATCGATGGTCTCAAACAAGGTTTTGATAATTTTAGTGGTAATATTGAAGCTCACCTCCAAACAGGGTTAATTACTTGGCTGACAGGAACCATGGGCTCTCTAGGAATTCAAATACCTAATGATATCTTTAGTTTAAAAGGGATCTTTAATTTAGTTATCCAAATCCTGGGGTTGACTTGGGATTATATCCGCAGAAAAGCAGTAAAACTATTTGGTGAACCAGTGGTGGCGGCAATAGAAAAAGGTTCAGAAATCTTTCAAGCATTGAGTCAAGGTCCAGAGGGGCTTTGGGAATACGTCAAAGAGCAATTTAACGATTTGAAAGAAACAGTAATTGCTGCTATTAAGGATATGGTGATAACTCAGGTAATTACCGCAGGAGTTAAATGGATTGTGGGTTTATTGAATCCCGCCGGAGCTTTTATTAAGGCAGCAATGGCAATCTATGACATTATCATGTTCTTTGTTGAGCGTGCAGCTCAAATTGTAGACCTTATTAATGCAGTGGTAGAGGCGGTAGCAGCGATCGCTAGAGGTAGTATTGCGGGTGCGGCCACCTTAGTAGAAAATGCCCTAGGGAAAGCAATTCCCTTAGTAATTGGTTTATTAGCGGCTTTATTGGGTGTTAGTGGTTTGGGTAAAAAAGTACAAAATATTGTTAATAAAGTTCGCGATAGGATTGATAAGGCGATTGATCAAGTATTAATTAAAGCCAAGAAAGCGGCGAAAAAATTAGTTAAAAAAGGAAAAACAACAGCACAAAAAGTTGGTAAAGCTGCTAAAAATTATTTAAATAAATTACTGGGAAGCAAAACAGGATTTACAACCAATACGGGAGAATCTCATTCTCTATATTATCAAAATGAAGGAGGAAAGATCGTATTATTTATTGCTAGTTCTCCTAAATCAATTGAAGAGTTTTTGGATTTTTATGAAGCTAATTATCAAGAAGATTATCAAGCCAAATCTAAAGTTGTTAATTCAATAAAAAATATCAACAAAAATATTAAAAATTTAATGATTCAACTAGAAAAAGCTAAAACGGATAAAAAGAAAAACAGTTTACTCAAAGAACTTTTGAATAAAAAGGTAGAACTATCTCAAAAGTTTAAAACTTTGTTAAGTAAAAATACAGAAGTTGGAAAAATAATTGACAGTTACTTACTTGAAGGGTTAACAGGTACTTATTCAAGTATTCCTAAAGCTAAAAGTGATATGTTAACACCAGATCATCAACCGCAAGCATCAATATTAGAATGGGCAGCACAACAAAGATTTTTTGGTAAAACAAGTAAAATGGTGCGTAGAGCTACGAGTAGAGCAAGTCAAGGATATGCAATTAATTTATATGATACTAGACATGTAGCGGGTAGAACTTATGGAGGTAAGGGTACAAACACGAAAAATGAATTTATTGACAAAGTTAAACAAAATATACAAGGAATACGTGATCCACAAAAGAAAAGAGATATAACAGTAGATTTAATTAAAAATGAGTTACAATTAGATGTAAAAGAAATGAAAGAAGTAATTAATCAAAAGGATAGTTGGTCTGATATTAGGGCTTTAGAAATTTCTAAAAAAGAACAAGATGAATTAATTAAAACTATTAAAGGTAATATTGAACAAGGAGAAAATGAACTTCTTAATCAAGATTTAGATAGTCTTAAGGAAAAATAAACAATGAGTAGCAATTTAAATTTTCAATCAAATTCTTTATCAACTTTCTTAACATTTTTACGAGATTATCCTGGTGATTTCATAGATTTGGAAGTGATAACAAATGCTCAAAATAAATTAAGTCAATTACTATCTAATACTGTAGAGCCCTATTTGATTCCTATTGGAGAACATGGTTCAGGATCGTTAATTTGTTCTTGGAGATATGAAGATGAAATTCCTATTAATCAATTACCGATTGTTTGGTTAGATAGTGAAGGCAGTCCTAATAGTGTTTTCGCTTTAAACCCTGAGGATTTTTTGTCTTTATTACCTTATGATACTGGTGGCGTCTATGACATTATTAGTAGTTGGGAATATTATAATTCTGAACCAGAAAACTATACCTGTCCACTAGATATATATAATTCGTCTATTTTAGATTCTTTGATTCAAATATGTAAAGAGAATCACCCTGATTATGACCAGTTTGTAGATTGGCTGAATCATAAATTGAATATTAAAATTTGTGAGAATCCAGCAAAATTAATTGGAGAAGCTATGAAAAAATCTCCTAACTTGGATCGTTGGCTAAAAGAAAAAGGAGTTAGCTAAAAACGTTGACTTTAAACCGACATTCCGCACATTCGTATAAAATGTCTTGATAACACAAAAGTTTTGAAAAAACACGCCTTGACTGTGTAACTAGAATTTTTGGTCAAGGCGATACTTCTATTTCATCTATCTAAATTGGAATAAACGATCATCTGGAAAATTACTAACGGCTCTTTCTAACTCATTGAGAGATTGATTGTACCCAATTACCGCTTGTAAGAAATTACCTCGCGCCTCGGTTAAATCCCTTTGGGCATCAATAACTTCAGTTTGGGTCCCTACCCCAGCTTGGAAGCGTAAACGAGCTAATCTTAGTCTTTCTACAGCCGTGACTACAGCTTGTTGAGCAGTATCAATATTATCTTTGTTGGCAATTAAATCATAGTAAGCTGATTCTACTTGAAGACGTATTTGATTACGTTGCTGGGCAAATTGAGTCTCAGCAATTTCAATATCATCTTCAGCCTGACGCGCCCTAGCAATCGCTCTCCCTCCATCAAAAAGACGCCAACGTAGTCTACCTCCAAAAGCATAACCATCAGCAACGGAAATAGGATCACTTAAATCACTGTCTAAAAAATTATAGTTAGCAAATATGGTGAATTGGGGTCGAATTTCCGATAGAGCAATTTGTTTGTTTTGTTCTCCAATTTCTCTTTCTAGAAGAAATCTTTCTAATTCAGCTCGATTTTTATAGGCTAAGACAATACTCTCATCTAGAGATAATACCCAGTCTTGTGCAGGTTCAATTTCATCTGCCGCAGAAAACTCGACTGTCTGAGTTAAGCTTAATGTTTCTGCTAATTGTCTTCTAGCTGTACGTTGCTCAGCAATCGCTCTCGTTAACCCTTGACTGGCATTGGCTAAATCTACCTCTGCTTGCAGAACATCAAATCTCGTCCCTAACCCCGCTGTTTCTCGTAATTGAGCATCTCTTAAACTTTGTGTCGCATCTTCTACCGCCGCTTGGGCGATCGCCACTTGGGCATCGGCATTTTGTAACTCATAGTAATTACTTGTAATGTCAAAGCGCACATCTTCTTGTATACTTTCAACATTTAGTTGTTCTGAGCGTACTCTACGTTTCTCCCGTTTAATAGTTGCACCGCGACTACCTCCTGTATAGACATTATAAGCTAGTTCTAATTGACCATCTAAAGAGAAAGTTGTGGGGTCTGCTGTTTGTTGCTTTAGAAATATTGGATCTACTTCTGTGATAGAACCATCCGGGTTTAACCCTAATTCTAACTCTCTATTTCTTACTTCTACGTTAGCACTGTTAACATATTGAAAGTTAAAATCTAGATCTAAAATTGGATAGAGTCCTGCTGTAGCTTCTCGTAACTGCTTCTGGGCTTGGTTTAATTGTAATCTTGCTAATTCTAACTCCTTATTATTACGAAAGCCAATTTCTAAAGCGGATTCTAAACTAATGGGTACTATTGCTTCTACATTTACTTCCTCCGGTTTGGTAGGAAAAAGCAGAGGATTAATAGCCGGATTAATTTCTTCTTGTATAATCTCTTCTTGTAAATCTCCCTCTAATGATTCTCTTGGTGTTTGTGTTTGTAAATCTGATTGACTAAAACTAGGGGTTTTTTGGATAATTTCTGTTGCTGCTAGTATTGATATAGTTACAACAGTTACATTTAGTAGTTTATAAAACTTTAACATTGGTTTCCGTTCTTTACTCCTTTCTTCTTGCTGATTTTAACGAAAATTTTCCCCGAATCAAATAAAATAGAATTTTCTCTGTATTTAATATTACTGTATTATGTGCTTAATCGCCCGGCGAATAGGGGGAGAGGGGGAGCAGGGAGAGGGGGAGCACCGGAGCTTCTGAGCACCGGAGCTTCTGAGCAGGGAGAGGGGGAGACTCATATCAAAGCACCAAAACAAAAGTACAGAAATTGGCCAACAGGCTCCGAATCAATTTTTAAGCGTTTTGCATTAATTCTTTAACTCATTACTTCAAGACTTCAAGACTTCTTACTTTAAGACTTCAAGACTTCAAGACTTCAAAACTCATTACTCATTATTCATCCACCTCATATCTTGCACCAGAACTTATGTACTAAATTAACCTCAGAAAAAGTTCAT
>NZ_JALKVM010000217.1:0-13875 GCF_057440575.1 Johannesbaptistia floridana | reverse complement strand
AACAATAAGTAGCTTGATTACAACTTGTTGAAGGTCAAATTCAGCCTTGTGCATTTAAATTTTTACTCAACCCCATCAAAAACCCGCTACCAGTTCATTATTCTAGGAGGATTAAAATGGTTATAAGGGCTACAAATAATACCAGTTGGGTATACTTAATAAAATACATCAGTATACCTGCCCAGACTATATACGTTAGAAATACTTCAAATAGTCCAGCCATGGTAGAATTTAGATCAGTACTAAAACGCACAATAGAGTTAGAACCTAACTCTTGCATCCATCATACATCCATATTATTTACTAAAATTTATTGTAAAAGTATTGATGGCTCTCAGGTTGAAATAGAGACAGGTTTTGGCAGTTGCAATAACTTTTTCTGAGGTAAGTTAAATTTTTAAACTGTTACACCGGCTGTTAATAAATAAAATCTTAAGAAGCGATCTCAACTAGTTATTAACTAAAAGTTTCAGCTTTCTTTTTTCACTGATCGCACTTTCTTTATTTAGTTTTTTCAATCAGTCTGTTAGCTAGAAGGTGAACGAAGCACTACCCAAAAACTCACTACTGGGTTCAAAAAAAATTTGCTGCTCGCCTACAAGTGCAGATAATGTAGTTTTTAAAAAACCTGTTATAAAGATTTACTAAATGTCAAGAGTAATTTCCTAAAAGTACATATTAATAATATTACTAGCTCTGAATAAATTAAATCTCATAAAACAACTATTCTGATTTTAAACCAAAAAGGAGGAAACAAAATGAGTAAAAATAATATTTGTGGTTTGGTAGCTGGTCTTATATATTTGAAATTAAAATTCAATAAAAGTTATAGTTTTTGTAATTCTAAGAAAATTTGGAAAAACACGCTTGTTATTACTGCAACTGGAACAACACCTGCCAAGTTATCAGACTTTATTTACAACTTGGGCGGTGAATCAGTTAGATATGGACAATATCATGATAACTTTTATGAGTTATTGAAACGGGAGAAATTTTTACCATGCTTATTGAGACTGGACTGTTCAAAAAAAGCTTATCATTGGATTGTAACGGTTCACTCAGATCTATTAAACGAATCGGGCGATGATATTTACTATATAGACGACTTAGAATATGCAAAAAATATTCAAGAGCCGAATGTAGATTATAAAAAGTATATAAGCTGTAAACAAAAAGAAAGTTTTTTTAAACAGTGGAATTTCAAGAAAAAGGATTTTATAGGTTTTTGTGTAGGTTTAACAAGTGCTAAACCTAGAACTATTATTTATGATTAATTATATGTTACAAAAGGCAATCATAAGCACTGTTGGGCTGGATTAATTGCAACTATAAACTAAGAACTGGTAGCTGGTTTTAGAGAGAGGATAGATTCAAGTAAGCCAATACTAAAAGCTTTTAACTTGACGGTAAAAATCTATTCATACCTTGTCCAAGAATTTTTAAAGCTTCTTCAGAACTCATTGTCTCTAATTCTCTTACTGCGAACTGACGTTAATATTACCCAGGTCAGAAAGATATTGCTATGAAGCAACACCCTAAACTATCTAGGAGAACAAACAATTTCAGAGGTGATGTCTGAAAAGTTTGCAACTTACTGAATTAATCTGGTTCTGTTGCAAAGAATTATGAACTATACAAGATTTTTGGGTAATTTATTTGTTATTTAAAAGCAACATAAATAGTGGTTCAACAAATTCTTGAATGAGCTACACTATCCCTCTGATAGTACGCCACGTTGTACCGAACGATTTGTATCCTAATCCAGCATTCGTTATTCTCTTTTTTTCTTTATTGAGCGGGAATCGGGTTGAGGCAAAATTGTGGTTAATGGTACAATTTTGCCCTTTTCCTTAAAACCAATAACTGAAAGCTTTTTGTAACAAGGACTCCAAGAGAGTCTCCCTATTAGCTTTGTTTTGTTTGAGTTTATTTAATAAAAGCTGGTCAAAAGAAATCAAAAATTTGGTCAATCTTCTGTTCTAGTAAAGGTAAGATACTCCCTGGTGTTGGTTGACTAGGTAAAGATTCTAGAAGTGGTTATTTACTGAAAATAAGATGATGGGACATTAATTCAATAAAAGAATCATCGAAAAGGGAAAGAATATTAGCTTCTAGAAATGCCAATATTTCTTTTTCTTGAGAAAATTCAGGCAAACCAGCTAATTTTTCGTTATTTTTAGGGACAATATTCTGGTATTCAGCTTCTAAATCGATATTTTTATTTGATTGCGCCATCAATAAATAGGTCATACAGAGTAAATAGATTATTCCTTTTTTACCTAGGAAGTGATAAGTATATCCAACTAAACGTTTTTCCCCCGTAGGGACTAAGTATTCTTCCTCTTTATAAGTCCAGTAAGTTTCTTTAATAGGAATACTTCTTTTATTATAGCCACTTATATAATCGTAGCTTTTTTCCCATTCCCAAAATGCAAACCAATAAGTAATTGTTTTAGTACTCCAAATAGGACTATTAGGATCGTCTTCTTCTTGGTAACCAATAACTCTTTCTTTTTGTTGATCAGGTACTTTTCTGTATTTTTTTTCAATGACGTCTTCAAAATAAGGTACGATACATTCTGATACAACTTCCTTAGCTTTCAATTTAGCAAATTTTTCTAAAAAAGATAAAGAATCACAATCATTAAAAACCTCTCCTAAAAAGATGCTTATATCCTGGTAAGAGTTGTAAAGAAAACTACCTTCGTCAAGGTTATTTTCTGGCTTTTGACAAGCAACATAAGCTAATTTCTTAAGACCCTCTTGCAAAATCTTTTTAGTATAAACAAAAGGAGCTTTTTGGGTTTGGTAACTAATTAGCTGCTCAAATAATCTTCCTTGTTCACCTCCTAACTTCTGGTGGCTTACTTTGAGTAATTCATCTAATCCTTCTCCTGTCCAGCAATTTAATTTAACTATGTCTGGAGTATTAGTATCTCCTAAAACCTCTTGATGTATTTTAGTAACATTTTCAATACAATCAGCTAAATTTTGACTAGTAGGTAAAAGGTTTTTAGTTTCTTTATTTATAAAAAGATTCAAAACATAAATTACTTGAGGGTAGTGTTGTAATAAATTGCGAAGATAATTAGCATCAGCTCTTAGAAATTGTTTGTCAGGAGCAATAACATAGAAAATCAGGTGGGGTTTTAGCTCTAGACTTAAACTTTCTTGTTGCCATTGACTGAGGTTATAATCAGTTTTTCCTACTGATTGATTTTGCTTATATTTGGCTATTGTGAACTTTTCGACTTGAGTAAAATCTTCTCTTTGATCTAATCCAAAGGCTATTCTATTGTAATTTTCTAATTGATCGTCACTGGCTACTCCAGGTAAATCAATTGATATGAATCCATTGGGAAATTCAATCAAATTAATTTCATTAGTACAATCTTGACGACCTGTAGATTTCAGAAAATATTCTATCCCAATTAAAAGATTAGCTAAAGTTGTTTTGCCTGAACCTGTTCTTCCGGTTAAAGCAGTTTTTAGAGCAATGGGGCTGTTTTTATAGTTAATCAAATCAGGCCTATTAAGTTGTTCAATAATTAAATCGGCTCTTATTTTGGCGATGGAGGGTTTTTGCAGTTTCATAATTTGTAGAGTGTGTTTATTTGTAATTAAATCAGAAGGGGGTAGAATTCTACCCCGGTAATCTTTAGCTAACAATTAGTTTTTCTCGTAATAGCTTAATAATGCTATCTTCTTTATTTTCGTCAACTAATTGGCTAATTTGCTCTTTGATAGGCTCTAGCTTAGACTCTATTGAAGCTTGTGCTTTCTCTATAGCATCTTTTAGTTCTTCTTCAGATTCAACAGCATATTTAGCTTCAATTCCTAAAGCAATACCTAATAAGAATTTAATGACTTCATAACCACCTTTTGAATACTCAGTTCCTATTTTTTTATTGACTATGTCATCTACAACCTTAATCGTTTTTCCATTAGGAACTTTTTCCATTACATTAATATATTGTCTTCTGGTAACGCTTCTTTTTTCTATGTCCGTTGTAGTAGTTGGAGTTTTTCCAATACGGATAATTCCTAAATTAAGCTCCCAACCACCTTCTGTGTTAGTTACAGGAAAATATTGGTCTTCTTCCCAGGTTTTTTCTTCTGTCTTGTTTTCCCAATCAAAACCTTCTTCTTCACGATATTTGACTTCTTGAGTATTAATATCAGTTGATCTTTCATCTTTAATTTTTCTCGCTTCCTCTGTTAAAACTTGGGTATTTTCCTCTACAACCTTAGTGTTTTTGGCAGGGTTATTATTGAAAGTTAAAAGCCCATAGATACTAATTGCTTTAGCTGCTAGTTTGACAACGTCATCTTCTCCAATTTGGTAGTCAACTTTTTTTAAGGCTATCCGAGTAGCAATTTCAATGATATTTTGAAGATAGCGATTAGATCTCTCTTGTCTTGCGTATTGTTTGAGGTCTTTTTCTAGTACACTTTCGATATTTCCTAGCTTTTCTGGTGGAATAATTTCACACATACGTCGTGTTAATTCATCAACGCCCTTTCCTGTTTTAGCATCAATTTCTATAATAGGAGCTTCAGAACCAGGATAATATTTTTGGTGAATTTTTTGTATGTTTTCTCGGCAATCTAGTAGATTTTCTGGTGTATACTTGGGTGAACCTTCTGGAGTGTGAAATAAATTTAGGACATAAATAATCTTGTTTTTTTCACCATCAATTTTCTGACGAGCTTCAATTAAATCTTTTACAAACTTTGTATCTTCTCTTAGAAACTGCTTGTCAGGGGCGATAATCACCAAAATAATGTCAGGCTTGTTTTTTTCTTGATTCTCTTTGGACTGCCAGTAATCAACAGGAAGTGTATATGAATCTTCATTAACTGTTTTCTCATCATTGGGGTTTTGGGAAATTTTGTTTACCTGAAAATTTTGTACCTCTTCTTCATCTTCTATTGGAGGCATCATATAAATTGCCCGCGCAATATTTTCATGTTCTTCATTACTTCCGGCACCTGGTGTATCAAAATAAACAAGTTTACTTAATAATTCCACTATTTGTAATTCCTTGGTGCAATCCTGACGTCCAGTAGAAGTCAGCAATTTTTTATCTAGCAACGAATTAGCCAAACTAGTTTTACCACTACCTGTTCTTCCAGTTGCGTACAAGTTCACTTGTTCACTATATAATCCACTGTTTTCTCTTACATAGGAAAGCATTTTTTCAGCTTCGCAATCACCAAGGGAAACAATTTTAATTAAATCTGGCTTGTCTATAAATAGACTTTTAAATGCTTCCAATATTTCTTGTTGCAATGATTCTGATGATTGACTTTTCAAATCTTTTGTTTTAGCTTTGGGTGTCATAAGGGTAAAATTCCTCTTTTGTTGATAATTTTCAAAATTTTCATTTATGAGCATTAATTAGCTCATATTTTGATTTTAGATCTGAGAAAAAATAGGTGTTGCAACTTAGGTTGTTGGGGTTGTTGGCAACTTAGGTTGTTGGGGTTGTTGGCAACTTAAGTGGTTTTGTTGCAAAAAATATAAGCCGCTAACAAAAACTAGTAGATAAACACCAGGAAAAATTTAGGCGTTATTTATTTCCAGAGAAAAGATAATTATGAAAGGCGCTAAAGATAGCACCTAACAGGATAGCTAATACTCAAAGGTTTTAACTTGACGGTAAAAATCTATTCATACCTTGTCCAAGAATTTTTAAAGCTTCTTCAGAACTCATTGTCTCTAATTGTTTAACTGCCTCAAGAGGATTAGTATTTTGAAGATTTACTACAGATTCACTAGCTAACTTAAAGAGCTCAAGATCGCCTCTTTTACTAGCTTCTAGTGCAATTTCATTGAAAGAGTTAATAGATGTACGTCTTTGTTCAAGTAACTCTCTAATCGCCATTTCACGCTGAGCAAAAAAAGCTTTTCTATCGTCAAAGTAACCTTGAAGAATAGTTACTAGAATCTCTTTTTGCGCATTGATTTGGTTCATTTGCGCTTTTAGTTGCTCTAAAGCGATATCTCTATCTGCTTCTATCTGAGTTCTTTTAGTGATTTCTCGCTCAATCAAAACCCGAGTATCATCATAGTAAGAAACCCACCATAAAAAACGAAAATACGGCATGAACTAAACCCCCAAAATTAAGTTGACTTTGTCGTACTAAAAATAATCTTAAAGTCTTTGATATCTTTGAGGTGGCAACTTAAGTTGTTATAAACTCATATCAAGTTTGTTTAATCACCCGCATACTTAATGCTCAGATACAGTGCCCATTGATAGCAATAATTACCAATTTCTACTTATCATTACCCAAAGCGATCGCAGCGCGATTGAGACAAAACAATAATTGACAATTTTATCAAAAGAGTTTCCTTAACTCATGATAAGCTTCCAACTTATTCGTCGCACCCGTAATCTGTTGTCGCCATTTAGCTTGAGAAATAAACTTGACATAAAGGCTTTGACGACTATTACGAAAAACAATCATTTTATACTCTAAAATAGTAATCGTTCTAAAAAAACAGTAATAAACCAAAACGTGGGATGATATCATCCCATCAAAGCCAAATAAAAATTTATGCAACAACTGAGACTAGCAGTACTCTCAAATGCCGGAGGCTCTGGGAAAACAACCCTCGCCACTCATTTAGCTTATTTAACCTCAAGCTTTAACAAATCGTGTTTATTAATCGATTTAGACCCCCAAGGTTCAGTTAGTCTATTTTGTGGAGTGACTGAAACTGATGAAATGAAAAATATCTCCACCGTTTTAGGAGATGATTTCCAGGGAACCTGGCCTCTAGTCCCCCTGTGGCCTGAACACTCAGCCTCTATTTGGGCCTGTCAGGGAGATTTAAACCTAATTAGAACAGCCAAAGAACTCGTAGTAAATAATCGAGGAGCCTATCAACTAGCAGACCGCCTAGAAGACTACCCAGTTAGCCAAGACCTAATCATCTTTGACTGTCCGGCTACACTAGGTGAACTTACTACCATAGCCTTAACAGCTTCAACCCACATAATAATCCCCATAGAATTAGAACCCAAATGTATTCAGGGAGTAGGAAAGCTAATCGAATGGATTTACGCCTGTACCTACACACTTAGACTGCGACCCAAACCAGAAATTATCGGAATTGTGCCCAATCAATACGATCGCCAACTAGCAATTCACCGCTCTATCCTAGAACAACTAGGTCCTTTTATGGAAAGAATGAATATCAAATGTTTTCCACCCATCAGGAGAACATCAGAATTAAAAAACGCCAGTGGCCGAGGTCTTCCGATTCACCTTCACCGTCCTAAACATCCGGCGGGCAATGATTTTCTCCCCGTTGCCAAAGCCATAAAAGAACTTATCGAACAGAAAAATAAAATGGGATGATATCATCCCAGACCAACATCCCAACCCTTAAAACCCATGCCTAAGAAGCCAATTTTCAACATAGAAGACTCCCTAAAAAAAGCTGAAAGGGCTCATCACCTCTCAGAACAACTCAATGATAAAGACCAAGAAATTGAAATCCTAAAACTTGAGATTGAAGAACTAAGAAAAAAAGGAAACGCCGTAGAAGAAGCTACTAAACTAGCCGAATTGAGAGAAGAACTAAGCACTCAAGGCTTAAAAGAACTGAGTGTAGACTCTATCGAACCCAACCCAGACCAACCCAGAGAAACTTTTGAACAAGAAAACATCGAAATACTCGCCAGATCTCTACAAACAGACGGACAACAACAACCAATCCTAGTTATTAAAAGAAGCGAAGAAAAATACCTAATATTTGACGGTGAGAGAAGATGGAGAGCCGCAAGATTTCTAGGATTGAAAACACTCTTAGCTATCATCATCCCAGAGCCCAAAAAACTCCATAGACAGGCACTATTAGCCAACCTTCATCGTGAGAACCTCAATAATCTTGATTTAGCTGAAGCCCTAATTCAAGAAATTAGCTCATACGATGATATCCCCTCAAAAGACATACCTCGTATCCTCAATACCGTAGTCAAAAGACTATCCAAACACAAACAAATGCAAAGCCTAGTAGAAGCAGTGCTATTAGAAGAGAGCGAACAAGAAAAAATCTTGGCAACACTTGAACTGAGTTCTTCTGAACAAACAGTACTAAAGTCAATTCTTACCCTACAACTCAACCCAGCTTCAGTCAATAAAAATATTTTTCCTACCTTAGAACTATTCGGTGACCTCAAAGAAGCTATCAGAACAAGAGGACTTAGCCCTTACCATGGGTTGATTCTGCAAAGAATTTCACCCCTCAAGCTCAAAAAAAATGCAGCGACAGCCACTAAATTAAGGAAAAAACTGACAAACACAATTATTGAACAGAGATTATCCGTATCCGAAACTCGTAAAAGAGTAGCTGAGTTATTTGAGCAAGAAAAGACAGCCGATAAAACATCTCAATCTTTTGATGTAGAAAAATTTGTTAAAGAGGCAGATAAATTAGACATAGCCCAGTTTAATTCTCAAGAGCTAAAAAGCCTCAAAGAAATTTTACTGAGCAAAGTTGAAGAAATAGACAACTTTTTGAGTTGATACACCTAAAGAGTGAGTGAGAAGTAGCCATGTCTTTTAAGGCATGGCAGAACGAACGTCGCAGATTTTAATCTGCCTGTGCTTTGTCTAGACTCAACCTATCAATATACATCTCGATAACTTGAGTCATTGTCATATCTTTCAACTGAGCATATCTTTTTAACTTATTAAATCTTTTCTCTGATAATCTCATTCCCAATCTTTTATATTTGATTGTCATAGTGTACTAACAGTGTTATAATAGTTACCATGAATTATAAAACAATAAAGGTACTATTAACAAATAATATTGACGATGAGTGCCAAGGGTATTTATATTTTGCTTGTGAACAGTCAAATAAACTGTATAATTATACTGTATATGCGGTAAGACAGGCTCATTTTAAAGAATGTGGGATAAAGACCTACTTCGATAAAAATGATGAGTATCGTTGCTGTTTTAAATTGGCTAGAGTTAAAGCAAGTTACCCTCAGCTTTGTAAAGATTTAAAATCAAGTATTCATTATCAAGCGATTGGAGGGAATCAAGGGCAACAAACGATTAAGTCTGTTGTAGAAAGTTTTAAGTCTTATAACAAGTTGTTGCCAATGTGGTTTAAAGGGGAATTAGAAAATAAACCTAAAATACCAAGTTATCGCAAAAACGGTTTATATCAAGTTAGTTTTGTTGGTAGAGATGTTAGATTTAGTCTCGACCATAATTCGTGCTTTTTACCAATTCCTAAAGAGCAAAAGCCAGAACTAACCACTAATAAGTTAGTAATTCCTTGTCCACCTGGAGTAAGGAAAGACAATATAGCTGAATTAAGAATAATCCCTTGTCTGGGTAAGTTTTGGGCAGAGTATGTCTATAAAACCCATGAAGTTAAAGCTATAGGATTAGATTACTTTCAAGCCCTGGGGATAGATAGCGGAGTAAACAATCTATTAACAGCAGTAAGCACTAAAGGAAAATCATTTATTCTTTGTGGTAAATGGCTAAAGTTTATTAATCAGAAATATAATAAAGCGGTTGCCAAGTTTAAAAAAGGAAAATCTGATTTTTATTGGTGTAACCAGCTTGATGAGATAACCCATAAACGTAACTGCCAAGTTAGAGATTCTCTTAATAAATATGCTAGATTTGTCATCAACTATTGTCTACAACATAAGATAGGGAACATTGTTTTTGGTGTTAATCAAGGTGTTAAAAGCAAAGTTAATTTAGGTAAACGCAACAATCAAAATTTTGTCCAGTTGCCGACGGCTAGATTAAAAAATCGTATTAAAGAATTAGCTGAAGAAGTGGGGATTATATTTACTGAAACTGAAGAAAGCTATACCAGTAAAAGTTCTTTTTTGGACGGAGACTTATTACCAAAATATGGTGAAAAACCCAAAGAGTATAAGTTTAGCGGAAAAAGAATTAAAAGAGGTTTATATCAAATAGCTAATGGCCAAACGATTAATAGTGATTGTTTGGGTAGTATCAACATATTAAAAAAAGTAAGCATACAGCTAGGATTAAACCTAGCCGAGGTGTGTAAGGAAGTATTGACTCTTCCTCATCGATATAAAGTTAATGACTTAACAAAATTATATCGAAAGCGGAGCGAACAGGTTTTAACCTGTGTAGCGACATCCGCTTAGAATCCACGTGTTTTTAAACCGTGGAGAAGTCAATTTGAGTCTAGCTTCAATCTTTAAAAACTAAGATTGATAGTGTAAGAAATAGTTTTACATTGTGTGGAGATTGCCGAAACATAGGATTCAGGCAATATCAAGTCTCAGCCTTTTCTTGCGCTGAGTGCAAGTTCATCTCTTCTGACGTTAAAATCATACAATTGTTGCTCAAAAGTATCTTGTAATTTTTTGAATTTTTTCTGGATTTAGTATTGCTTCTTCCTAGAGAGTTAAAGAAGTTAGTGAAAATTTTAAATTTTCTGATTAATTTGATTACAATAGATTGCCAAAATAGTTGTCCAAAGGTTTCCAATCCATCTTTCCCCGTTAGATAAAATATCTTTTTTATTATCTATCGCTATTGAAGGTATTTGTTCTACATTTACGCCTTTTAGATGTTCTTTATATTGTCTTATCTCCTGGCGAATGAGGTTTGTTCTTGTGCTTAGAACTTCTAAATATTTTTCTGGCTTAATCTGGTTGGCAAAAGTAAAAATAATTATTCCTTGCTGCCAAATAGACTGCTTAGATTCATAATTCATTAATGTTGTAATTAATTTAATAGCTCTTTTTTCACCACCAGTCACTCTTGTCTCGTTTAAGCCTGTGATGAATAAAAATACATCGATCTTTGGAACTTCTTGACGCATTTTTTTTAAGTATTTTTCATCATTGCCCTTGTCTGGGAGATCATCGCACAGTCCTGGTGTATCATATATAGAACAATTTATTTTTAGATTATCAAAACCCATGTGAAGACGTAGGCGATATTTTTGAATTGCAAATGTTGTTGGCTCGAAATCATCAGTAGCAGCTACTTTTTTTGTCATCATCATATTAACAGTACTTGATTTTCCAGTTCCCGTTTTTCCTGCTATTAAAATATTGATTGGATTGTTTATCGTTGAATTATTGAGCTCTTTGCCTTTTTCTTTCAAGGTTTTTTTGAGTTGGCAGAACTGCTTTGAAGTTATAAGTATGCTGTTTTTCATTTGATTTTATTGATACAGATAAATTGTAATCAAGGCAAGGTTTTGAAATTACCTATGCCTTAACTTTGGGTTATGATGAACTGCTTAGAATCCAAATAATGAAGCAATGCCACCTATAACTGCACCAACCGTACCACCTATAGCGGCACCTACAGGTCCGAATGCAGATCCTACCACAGCCCCGGCTACTGTAGCCCCAGCTATTACTTCTATGACCTTTTCACCACGCCGTTCTAATTTTTTAGCTTGAGCTTCAGTTACATATATAGGTTTTTCAACTTCTTTGACAATCTCTTTAACTTTTTCAGGTGGGGGTTGAATGCGATTTATCTGTGATGCCAGAAAAGGAATAAACGCATTTTCCTTTGCTTGAGTAACAACAGTTACAAAAAGTTCTCCCAACCAACGTTCTCCATTAGGCAATATTTCATTTTTGTTATCTATCGCTACTGAAGGTATTTCTTGTACACTTACTCCTTTTAGGTGTTCTTTATATTGTCCTATTTCTTGGCGAATGAGCCTTGTTCTTTCAGTTAAATATTTTAAATACTCTTCTGAAGAAACCTGGTCGGCAAAAGTAAAGACAATCACTGCATACCGCCAAATAGAAGATTGAGATTTATCAGTCAAGACCTGAGTAATTAATTTAATAGCTCGTTTTTCGTCACTAGTTACTCTTGTATCACTCAACGGCAGAATAAACAGAAGTACATCAATTTTGGGGATGTTCTGGCGAATTTTCTCTAGATAATCATAGTCTTTGTTATTTTCTGAAAGGTCATCGCATAAACCTGGAGTATCATATATATAAAACGTGACCCCTTCAATCTCTTTCTCATATTTTTCAATTGAAAATGTTGTGGGCTCGAAATCGCCGACTTTAGCCACTGTTGTTCCCAAAAGGCTATTAATAGTACTTGATTTTCCTACACCTGTCCTTCCGCATAACACTATAGATATAGGTTCTTTCAATTGTTGGTTAACAGTGTCTTTTAATTTTTTGATTGTTTCTGGATTTAGTTTTGCTTCATTATTTTGATTGATTGGCATATCTTAACACTCCTAGTTTTTGTCTGTCAGATTTTGTGTAACCGTTCAGGGGGCGATACCCGCATTTCTCATAAAATCTGCGATCGCTAACTAAAACCTGATTCTAGTAAAATTCTAACAGTTCAGGGTATCTCAGGCAGCAAGTTGCTCTAATCGAGTACCAGTAGGAGATTCAGGTAAGAGGGAAGGAGGCTTGGTTTGATGACGCGCCGCTTCAACTGCCTCTGTGAGAAAACTTAATATATTACGTCTTTGAGAACGTAAACTGGTAACCACTGTCAACATTCTCGCGAGGAAAATACTACCCGCTTCACTTTGAGACCCAAAACTGGTACGACGCCAAAGTACAGCAGGTCGAATCGCTCTTTCTGAGGCATTATTAGTCGGTTCAACGCCTGGTACTTCTGTAAATAACCACAGAGCCACTTCCACCTTCAGTAACTGCCTACAAGTGCGTACAGTTTTGGCTAAGGGCGTTTTTTCTCTCGCACCAATCTCTAACTCCGAGGTTTCCTCTAAAATACTTCGTAGTCTGGTTCTAATTTTCTTGATTTTTTTTTGAAACTCTGGGTAGCTCAGAGTACCGTCTCGCACTTTTGACCACAGTCGAAACAGTCGTTTTTGCTGTGCTAATAGGTCCCGACCGATTTGTCTAGACAAGCCGGAACGTTCGGCAATTTTGGTGAACTCCCGCTTCAAGTGTGCCCAACATAGTTGTCTTTGCTGTATCTTGAGCCAGTTGTAAGCGTTGTAGCGGTCACTAATGAGAATGCCGTCAAAGTCTACTCCAAGTAATTCTTGTGCTGCTTCAGTTGAGCGTGACAGGGTTACTTGAAAGAAGCTGACCTTAGGGGTGACTAGTACCCACAGCCAAGCTTTGCGATTATTGGGGTTTTGACCATCGGTATTTCCCTGTTTAAATCCGGTTTCATCCGCCCCTGCTATCTCAGCTTTCTGCACATACTCTTTGGCTGACGCTACTGGAGCTGCTACTGCTTCACTTACTTCAGAGCGAATACGAGTGATGGTTCCAAGGGACATTCTTACAACTGGTAGCGGGTTTTTGAAAAAGAAGAAAGTTATCTGAAAAGCTTTTGCTATAAGGACTTGCGCTAATCTATAATAAATGAGTAAAAGTCATTTTAGTTTTCAGGATAAAAACAGCATTGACAGCTCAATCCCAGTCATGGCAAACGATTCCCACATCTTTAACCCCAACACAATTCGATGAATTTGTCTTGCCCCATCTTCCTCGTAGCAGCCGTGGACCTCAACCAAAACTTTCCCTTCATCAGATTTTTAACTACATTCTCAAGTTTTTGTATCTTGGTTGTCAGTGGAAAGAGCTACCCATTAAAGATGACGAAAATGGAAACCCAGAAATTCATTACACCAGAATCTATCAAGCTTTTAGGCGTTATGAAGCTCATGGTTGTTTTGACTTAATTTTCAGCGAGTCTGTGTTCCGATTGAATAAATGTGGATTTCTTGATATTAGTATTGTCCATGGTGATGGCACTACAACAGCAGCAAAGAAAGGTGGTGACAATCTCGGATTCAATGGTCACAAGCATATCAAAGGCGATAAAGTAGTAGCTTTATGTGACCGAAATTGTAATGTAATTGCTCC
>NZ_JALKVM010000216.1:0-13887 GCF_057440575.1 Johannesbaptistia floridana | reverse complement strand
GCGATCGCCAATTTCCCAGGTTCGTAGTTGGACTAAAGTCCAAAATATATTTTAATAGGGCTTTAGCCCTACTACTTTCCTTATTCAATGATAATTACTGGGTTTGATAATTAGGATCAATATTTTTTCTCCCGGCCAACTGCGATCGCCAATTTCTCAGGTTCGTAGTTGGACTTTAGTCCAAAATATATTTTGATAGGGCTCAAGCCCTACTACTTTCCTTATTCAATTATAATTACTGGGTTTGATAATTAGGATCAATATTTTTTCTCCCGGCCAACTGCGATCGCCAATTTCTCAGGTTCGTAGTTGGACTTTAGTCCAAAATATATTTTGATAGGGCTCAAGCCCTACTACTTTCCTTATTCAATTATAATTACTGGGTTTGATAATTAGGATCAATATTTTTTCTCCCGGCCAACTGCGATCGCCAATTTCTCAGGTTCGTAGTTGGACTTTAGTCCAAAATATATTTTAATAGGGCTCAAGCCCTACTACTTTCCTTATTCAATGGTTCGTAGTTGGACTTTAGTCCAAAATATATTTTAATAGGGCTAAAGCCCTACTACTTTCCTTATTCAATGGTTCGTAGTTGGACTTTAGTCCAAAATATATTTTAATAGGGCTAAAGCCCTACTACTTTCCTTATTCAATGATAATTACTGGGTTTGATAATTAGGATCAATATTATAATCTAGAATAGCCAATCTGATAAAATCCTAATCATCTAACCAATGTATAGAGCATTTAAAGAGTTACCACCGTGGTTACGATTAGCTATTATTTTTCCCTTGTTTTTTCTCAACGGATTTTTATTAGTTATTTTGTTTCGCTATTTTTATGATCTTTTAAATTATCTGATTGTGGCTAATTTATTGGCCTTTTTACTCGGATTAGGAATTAATACTTTGATGAGTAGAGGAGTAAAAAAAGGATTAGCGATCGCGATCATTTTGTTCTTGACTGTACTGATCATTATTATTATTAGTGCTATTATCATACCAATTATTATTACTCAACTGACTGATTTACTAAACAAAGCACCAGAATGGGTAAATTTAACGGAGCAAAACCTCAAAAAATTAGCTCAAAGTCCTATTTTAGAGAAACTTCCCTTAGATTTAAAAGAAAGTATTTCCCAACTTACTAACAATTTTTATAGTAGATTAGAAGGAATAGCGAGTCAAGCTTTAAATATTTTAATTGGTACTCTAGACAATGTTTTAAATAGTTTAATTGTGATAGTTTTAACCATATTTATTCTTTTAGGTGGAGATGAATTCTGGCGAGGAATTTTAAGTTGGTTACCTGCACCATGGGATACCAAGATTGTTAACTATACTCATCAAACTTTTAAAGATTACTTTTTTGTACGTCTTATTTTAGCAGCTATCTACTGTGTAAGTTGTACTCTGATTTTATGGTTGTTAAGAGTTCCCTTTGCTTTTCTCTTTTCCCTCATTTTAGCACTTTGCTCTTTTGTTCCTGTTATTGGGGGTATAATTGGCTTATTTATAACCATTTTTGTCTTCTTTTACGGTATAGGAGTGGGTATAAAATTCTTCATTGTTACTACTATTATTAATCAAATAATGGATAATGTAGTAGCGCCTAAAATGATGGGTGCGAGTATCGGACTAAATCCTATTTGGTTGATTATATCTCTGTTTGTCGGTGGTCAAATTGCAGGAATTCTCGGTTTAATTTTGGCTGTGCCTGTGGCTAGTGTTATTAAGCGAATTATTGATGATTTGCGGGAAAATTCTACACTTACTTATACCGAACAAATAGGGGTTAGTTTGCAGTCAGAAAAACTCCCCGGAAATGATTAATCAAAAATTTCTTCTAAGTTGACAATCAGTTTGGGCATAATATTTTCTCCTGAAAGTGTTTGAGGATTGTTTAAGATTTCTTTTGCTTTCCCCTGACGATAGATTTCTACTTGTCTTTCATCAGGATTAATTAACCACCCCAATTTAACACCACAGTCCATAAATTCTCTCATCTTGTTCTGTAGATTGTCTAAATCATCTGTGGGAGACATTAATTCAAGAACAAAATCGGGATTAAGAGGAAGATATTTTCTTTTCTGTTGTTTTGAAAGGGCGTTCCACTTCTCAAGAGGGATCCAACTCACATCTGGAGAACGAATCGCGCTGTTTGATAGTTTGAAACCAGTAGAAGAATCAAATACTTTTCCTAATTTACTTTCTTTATTCCACAGTTTAATTTGGAAGGCTAGTTCTAAATTGCGCTCTCCTGTTTCACCACCTGTAGGAGACATAAAAATTAATTGTCCTTCTGAATTGATTTCCAATCTAGCATCGGGATTATCCCGAGAAAGAATTTCTAGAGTGCGATCGCTGATTCTATCAACTAGAGAAGAAATATTTAGTACTATAGCACTCATAAAATAATTCTGTGACTGAATTTATTTATTATATAGCATTTCAAAGGACTCATGAGGTTGTACCTGCCTCGGTGCCTCCTGCCTTCTGCTCATATCTTGCACTCCTAAAAAAGTACTAAATAGGCCAACAGGCGAAAATCAATTTTTAAGTGGTTAGGATCAATTCTTTTACTTCAAAACTCATTACTTCAAAACTCATTACTCAACCACAACCAGTAAATGAGTGATAAAGATGCAAGATCTGAGAAGATTCATCCATCAGTAAATGAGTGGAAAAGATGCAAGATCTGAGTTAACCTGCATAAACAAACCCTGCCAATCTCCTCGTTGATTCTGACGAAACAGTTTTACCGTAGGATACCAGGGACTATCATTTCTATCTAACATCCAGCGCCAGTCAGGGGAATAGGTTAGAATTACCCAAACAGGTTTTCCTAATGCTCCTGCTAAATGTACTACTGCTGTATCTACACTAATAATTAAATCTAACTGAGAAATAACTGCTGCTGTATCCGCAAAATCTGCTAAATGTTCGCTCAAATCAAGAATAGTTTGATTATCATTTAGTTGGGATAACTCAGAGGCCCTTTCTCCTTTTTGTAGACTATAAATAGCAATATTAGGAATCTCTAATAATCCTAAAAAATTAGAAAGAGAACAGGAACGATCGCGATCATCTCTATTCCTTGGACTACCTGCCCAAACAATGCCTACTTTTAGTTTATCAGAGGGTGCATGACTAGTAATTATTTGCTCTAGTTGTTGAAATTTGGCTCTAAATTCTTCCTTCCGTGGTAGATATAAATAAGGAACAGAAGCCGGGATAGTTTCTAGAGTTGTTCCCAATATACAGGGTAAACTCATTAATGGTGCTTGTACATCAAACTCTGATTCTTCCACATGATTACTAGCTTTTTCAATTCCTGGGATAGCACTAAAAAGACTTACTAAAGCTTCTGTGCAACCGATAATTACTTTACCTCCCTTTTTAATTACCATCGGCACATAACGTACAAACTGAATAGCATCTCCAAATCCTTGTTCACCACATAGTAATATAGTTTTACCTGTTAAATCAGAACCATCCCAAAGGGGTTTGGTGGTTTGAATTGGTGGAGGACCACCTTTAGCTTGCCATCGCCATTCATATTCAGCAAAGCCTCGGGGTAAATCTCCCTTAAGCAAAAGGGCAAGGGCTAAGTTAAAATGTATCTCGGGATAATTGGCATCAAGAGATAGTGCTTGATAGTAATAGTTAATTGCTTCTTCAAGGAGATTTTTTTTAGTATATAAATTACCTAGGCCATTGTAAGCTAACTTAAGATTTGGCTGGAGTGCGATCGCCTTTTGGTAATATATAATTGCTTCATCTATAATCTCAAGTTGTTCAAGTGCATTAGCGAAATTTAGCTGAGAGATAGCATCCTCAGGCTGAAGTAAAGCTACCTGTTGATAGTGTTTAATTGCTGTTGATTTTTCCCCTAGTTTCCAGAGTAACTTAGCCAATTGGTGATGGATATTTGCTGCTTTTGGTTTTAGTTTAATTGCTTGTTGATAGTGGAAAATCGCTTCTTGATACTGTTGCTGTTGTTTAAGGGCGATGGCCAAATTATTATGGGCATCAGCTAGATTAGGATTGATAGTTAATACTTGTTGTAGATATTCAGCACCTTCTGCATATTGTTTTTTTTGACATAATAATACCCCCAATAGCTGTAGAGTATCTATATTTGATGGCGCTTCTTGCAGTATTTCACGGTAAGCTTTTTCTGCCTCTTGCACATTTCCTGCTTGATGTTGTGCTAAAGCCTGGTTAATTTTCTGAGTCAACTTGTTGGTTTTTTCGACTGGTTTTTGGCCAAAACCCTTTTTTTTTTACTCATTGAATTAAATTATTAAAAATAATCTGACTGAAAAAATCTCGGGATGAAAACCACAGACACTTATGCCCTAATAGTCATCATCCCGAAGTTTTTCAGCAAAACCAAAGGTTTGAGAAATAATCTAGAAGACAAAAAAAATTTCTAGGACATGAATTGAATCATGAAGTCAAAATAGGGACCCGCTACTTCAGCTTCTTCGCTATTTAGTAATCCTAAAGATGCTTCTTTGAGACAACGAATAGCCTCTACCATACCCGGTAAAGGAACATCTAAGGAATTATACATTTCCTTAACGCCAATCAAACCAATTTTCTCGATTGGGTCAATACTACCAGATATTAAGCCATAGGTAACTAAACGAAGATACCAAGAATAATCCCGTAAACACTGATTATACTGACGTTGTCCTGAAGCATTGCCTCCAGGCGCCCGAAAATCAGGTCGTTTTCTAAATAGCTGTTTACTAGCTTCTTCAACAATTTTTTTGTCATTTTCTGCTAGAGTTTCAGCAATACGAATACGTTGTTCCCCAGTGGACAAAAATTCTTTGATGCCTTTGAGTTCACCACTACTGGGATATCTTAGTTCATCATCGGCTTTGAGAATAACTTGACTTACTATGCTCATGTTGTTGGAAAAAAATTTTTCAGATATATTATATAGGATAATAATATCATTGTTTCACCACACTCATCAGCCCTTAACAATAGTCAATATGTTAAGCTAAAAAAAGAAATAAATAGTAATTTGAGCTAGTAATTTATACTCAAAAAATGAACAAAATAGTAGTCGGCTTATCGGGAGGAGTAGATAGCTCGGTAGCAGCCGCTGTTTTACATAATCAAGGCTATGAAGTAATCGGTCTCACTCTGTGGTTAATGAAGGGTAAAGGCCAATGCTGTTCCGAAGGAATGGTAGATGCCGCTATGATTTGTGAACAACTAGAAATTCCCCATCATGTGGTAGATAGTAGAGAAGTATTCCAAAAAGAAATTATCGATTATTTGGTAACAGGATACGCAAATGGTGTGACTCCTCTACCCTGTTCCCAATGCAATAAAGCAGTAAAGTTTGGTCCTATGTTAAAATATGCCCGAGAAACCTGGGGCATAGATAAAATAGCTACAGGTCACTACGCGAGAATTAAATATGACCAAAAAAGCGATCGCTATCAACTATTGACTGCTATTGACTCTAGTAAAGACCAATCTTATTTTCTCTACGATTTAGAGCAAGAATTACTAGCTGCCTCTATTTTCCCTCTAGGCAATCAAACCAAAGTCCAAACCCGAGAAATTGCTCAAGCTTATAACTTGAGTACCGCTGACAAACCCGACAGTCAAGACCTATGCTTGATAGAGTCTCATGGTTCTATGCGTCAATTTCTAGACAAATATATTAACTCTAAAGAAGGAGAAATTGTCGATTTAGAGGGTAAAGTCCTAGGTAAGCATCTCGGTATCCATCACTATACCATCGGTCAACGTAAAGGTTTAGGAGTATCAGCGCCAGAACCTTTGTATGTGGTAAAACTTGACCCAGTCATGAATCAAGTAGTAGTAACTACTCGGGAAAAAGCTGGCTGTTGGGAATGTATAGTAACCAAAATGAATTGGGTATCTATTGCTCAACCTTCTACCCCAATTAAGGCTACTGCTAAGGTGCGTTATCGTTCCCAAGGTGTAGAGGTGACAGTGATTCCCCTAGACGCAGACAGGATTAAACTGGTATTTGATGAACCAGAATTTGCCATAACTCCAGGGCAAGCAGCAGTTTTATACTCTGGGGATTTGGTTTTAGGCGGTGGTATTATCGCCAGAGATGATTAATGTTTTAAAAACGAGGTTCGTAGTTGGACCTTTAGTCCAAAAATTAAGAGGTTGAAAATTTGTCGGGCTAAAGCCCTACTACAAACTCATGAGTCTGCTTGTCTGGTGTGTGTATTTTTATAGTATAAAGCCCAGGGCGATCGCGATCTCCCTTTTTTAGTATTTTTATACCTATACACTTATAGCAATGAGCCAATAGATGTTGACAAAAATGATGAAAAGCCCCCCTTAGTAAGGGGGGTTGGGGGGAAAAGTTAGTGATAAATGTTGTTAACACTACTGCGATCGCCCTTTTTTAGTATTTTTATACCTATACACTTAATTAAACGATATCTCTAGTAAACGGGAAAAATGGTTTAAAGAAAATAATAGAGAGTTAAATATAGGAGAAGAGGCTCAATGGAATATTTTTGACCCTATTATTTCTGCTATCTTTGGACAAAGATATCAAAAGACTAGTCAAGCAGAATATTTAGAACAACAAATTCATTATTTTAACCGTTCTTTAGCTCATATCTTCCACCAGAACTTATGTACTAATTTTTTAGGAAAAATGTTCTTTATGGTTAATTCTCTATAATCTTTGTCTCCTAGAGGTTTAACATCAATTCTTTTACTTCAAGACTTCAAAACTCATTACTCATTACTCAACCCCCGCCAGTAAATGAGTGATAAAGATGCTTTGGTGTGAGTTTAGGACAACTTACCCTATTTAGTACTCTTGTATTTGCGTGCTTTGGTCTAAGTAAATGCGAAGGCGCGATCGCCACCCTATGAGAACTGCCTCCATCAAAAACTTTTAGCCTTTGGTGGAACATCTCATATTATTACATTTGTATTTAAATAATTGGCACGCTTACTATGCTAAAATCACTTAAAATATTAACCAAAAGCTAATAATGAAAAGAATAATTACTCAGCGCCCTAAATTAACCGGGGAAAAAGTTTATTTTGCATTGGAATTTAAATAAAAAAATAGCATACTAAGTATGCAAAATCTCAGATGGTTTAATTTATGGCTTGTGGGTTTTAAGGCAAAATATGAGGTACTCTAAATAAAAACAGACATTTGCTCATCAGAACAATGCTTGCATAATATCCCGTTGGATTTCTGGAGTTTTGGCCACAATCATCCCAGGAAGTTGATAATTTTGAGTAGTATGTAAAGGAGGTATAGGAGAACCATCCAGTTGAGAAACAATCCCTCCAGCTTCTTGAGCAATAAAAGCGATCGCCGCCCCATCAATTAACTTCCCTTCTCTAAGTACTACGGCATCTAATTCTCCCATCAGAATCCCATTTGTATTTGGAGTTTGCACCTTAGAATCATAGTCTGTTTCAATTACGATTACTTGGTAATTTTGAGATAAACTTTCCCGAAGCTGCCCCATTCCTAAATTTAAGAGAATAGTTGACTTTTCCCCAGAATCTTGGCTAATATTCAAACGAACACATTCACTTAAATCATCTTTTAAACTACCTTGCCAAGCCCCCTCGCCTTTGACAGCGTAAAAAAAAGTATCCAGAGAAGGAAGAATGAGCATAGCAGCTTCATAACAATCGTTACTCATAATTCCCAATACTAACTGATAATTTTTATGACCATCAAGATACCAACGTGTCCCATCAACAGGATCCAAGGTAACTAAATAATTATCTAATTTGCCTATTTCAGCACCTTGAAAATACTTAGTATTCACAGATTGTTCATACTCTTCTCCATGGAAATAAATAGAGGGAAATAGTCCTAACAAGGCTACTTCTACCATAGTTTGTACAGAGATATCTGCATCACTCAAAGCCGCTTCAAACTGGGAATCAGCTTCTTTTTCTGGATGTGCTTGAATTTTAGCTTGAATTTTTTGTGTATATAATGCAGCAGCCTTTAAATAAGGAGTAAGGGTAGTTAATATCTGGCGAGGATTAGTCATTTCTAACTTTTAATTTATTAATACAGTTACAAGAGTTTATTGGTTATATCTGCCTAACGCACCCTACTATCTTTTTTATATACCCCAATCAATAACTAGGTTCGTAGTTGGACTTTAGTCCAATAGTTATGTTAGTCACATATTCAGCAGTATAGAGCGATCGCACAGGGTTTTGGTGCGTTACGGCAGTTTATCTTGTTATACCAATGTTTATTGGTTATATCTGCCTAACGCACCCTACTATCTACCTTAACATCAGGATAGTGTATAAAAAAAAGAGAATTGAGATAAGCTAGAAAACGGTATAAAACCCTCAAAGAAAAACTCTTATGATTTCAAATATAAATATAATTAAAAGTGATTTGTTATCTAAACACACTCAAACCGTAAAATCTTTAGCTTTTCATCATAATAACGTCCTCTTAGTTAGCGGCAGTAAAGATTATACAGTTAGACTTTGGCGTTTAGATATCAGAAAAAGTAGAGTATTAGAAGGTCATCAAAAATCACCGTGGTTTCCTTTTGTGAATTCTGTAGCTTTTCATCCATCAAAGCCAATATTAGTCAGTGGAAGCAACGATAAATCCATAAAAATTTGGTCTATTCCAAACGGAAAAGAACTTAAAACACTTCAAGGACATACTGAAGGGATAAATGCTATAGCTATCCATCCACAAAAAGATATTTTAGCCTCTGCTAGTCAAGATAAAACAGTAAAATTATGGTCGATTGAAAGCGGCTTAAACATTCATACTTATGAAGGTCATACAAACCAGGTGATGTCAGTTGCTTTTAGTCCTAATGGTGAACTGTTAGCAAGTTGTGGCAATGGATTAGATAAAACTATTAGGTTATGGGAGTTATCGAAGGATGAAACCAGAACAATAAAACTAGAGACAGAATGGTTTGGTGGTATTTCTGCACTTGCTTTTACTCCCAATAGTAGAATACTCGTAAGTGCTTGTGATGACAAGAAGATTCAACTATGGTCAGCTAAAGATGGAAAAGAAATAATAACTTTAGACGGTCATCTTAGTAAAGTTACATCTATAGCTATTAGTCCTAATAGTTTATTTTTAGTCAGTGGCAGTGAAGATAAAACGATTAAAATTTGGAGTTTATTCGATTATCAATGTATTGAGACTAGGACACATAATAGTGAAGTAGAATCTGTTGCTATCAGCCAAGACAGTAAAAAAATAGCTGTAGGCTTAAGAAACGGCTCTATACAACTCTATAATCTTTAAGTTTACACTATGTAAGTTTATACTTCTCCCGCATGATAGGAACTACGGACCAAAGGACCAGAACGTACATGGCTAAAACCTAAAGATTTCGCTAATTCTCCTAGTTCGTCAAATTCTTCAGGAGTCCAATACTTTTCTACAGGTAAATGTTCTAGAGAAGGACGCATATATTGGCCTAGAGTGAGGCGATCGCATCCCACCTCTCTTAAATCTTTCATGGTTTGTTCTATTTCTGCCACTGTTTCCCCATGTCCTAACATTAACCCTGATTTTGTCGGTATCTTCGCATTTAACTCTTTCACTAAACAAAGAACTCGAAGAGAGCGATCATATTTGGCCCCTCTTCTCACTTTTCCCTGTAAACGTTCCACAGTTTCCACATTATGGTTATAACAGGCAGGTTCTGCTTCTACCACGGTAGCTACTCTAGCTTTCTGTTCAACTACAGCATTTTTCCCACTCCAAAAGTCAGGAGTTAATACCTCAATTTCTGTACCTGGATTAACTGTTCTAATTTTCTCCATCACTTTAACAAACCAACCCGCACCACCATCAGGGAGATCATCTCTAGCGACTGAAGTTAGCACTACATACTTTAATCCCAATAGTTGTACAGCTTCAGCCACCTTTTCTGGTTCATGAGGATCTAAAGACATCGGGGAATGACCCTTATCAACTTGACAAAAAGCACAAGCCCGAGTACAAGTTTGCCCCATCAGCAAAAATGTTGCTGTTTTGTTAGCATAACATTCGCCACGATTGGGACAGCGACCTTCTTCACAAATAGTATAAATTTGTCTTTGCTTAATAATTTTTTGAACTGTAGAAATTTCGCTGGCTTTACCTATAGAGGATTTTAGCCATCGGGGAATACTAGCGATTTGTTCTTGTTGTTTAGATTTATTCATAATTTACAAATTAGAACGAGTAAGCAAATTTTAAAAGAGTCAATAATTTAGCTGATATAGCGCTACGCATTAATATGTTTGACATTTTTCAGAGCCGGTGTTCCCTGTTCCCTTTTAGTCAAGTTTATATGTCAAACACCATTTTTTGTACTGCTATATAGCAATCAATACTGCTCGGTTAACAGAAAGGTTTATGGTTAAAGCAGCTTTGGGAGCATATATTAATTTATTTTAATTAATTGGCCAAAAAAAAAACAGCTCTACTAAATTAAAATAGAACTGTAGATTAACAAAGCTAGGAAGAATTGTTATCCCATTACCTCAGTAATTCTAACTTTAAGCCAGAGTTTCTGGACAGTAACCTAAACCACGAGTAAATTGATCGCGAAAAGCTTCAATATTACTTATATCAGGGCTACCATGAGAAACTATTGCCACTTGGTAGCGACGCATTACTTCTACGATGGTTTGGCCTGTTTCTAGACTCCAAAACACCATCTGCATACGCATTTCTGGTTGATAAATGATTCCTAACTCACTCATAAAAGCTTGAAAATCACCATGCTGCTGCGGGGTTAAGGGTTGAGCAAACTTAACTTTAATTACCCAGCCATTTATTTGATGAATCACTGTCATATTGCAACGAGATAGATGATTCATATTTTGCAAGTACTCAATTACTCGTAAAGTTAAACTTGCATTTGCTAGGAAATAGAGATAATCCATATAGTGCCCCCTTGCTTTCTTCTCTTAACTACTAAGCCCATATATATAGTCTCACAAATTTACACGCATTTTCCAAGGGGAAAAGCACCCCATTTTATATGGGGAATTATACCCAACTTGAACTCACATCTTCTACTTTTGCCCACTCATTTAGTTGAGTAATAAGTAATGAGTAATGAGTAATAAGTTTTTTAAGTATTTATACTTAATTTTTAGTGATAAAAATCTATTTAGCCATCAAATAAATAAACTTTGACCGAGATAAATTAGTATTTTTGTTCTGGTGCGAGTGATGTGAGTTGCAGGAAGAGCTTTTGGGAGCTCCGGGAGAGGGTATTTTAAGAACTGGATTTAGTATGAGAATGGGCGAATTATTTTACAGTATTTATATTTGATTTTTGAGATAGTTTAGTACAAAAGTACTGTTTATTTGCTCTAAGTTTGATTCTGAAGCAGAAAATTAAGACAAAACGTTATCATAATTTAGATTATATTTAATTTTTGTAAAATTAATGGACTTTAATGAATTCTGACTTACTTCTTAGTAGTTACGATTACCAACTTCCTCCCCAATTAATCGCTCAAACTCCGGTAACTCCTAGAGATAGTTCACGTTTATTAGTAGTAAAATCTCGGGATAGTCATGAACATTTGATTTTCAAAGATATAGACAAGTATTTACAGCCTGGTGACTTGTTAGTAGTCAATAACACCAAAGTTATTCCCGCTCGACTCTACGGCAAAAAAACCACAGGCGCTCCCGTAGAAGTGCTTTTACTTGAAGAAAAATCCCCCAACTGTTGGTTAGCTTTAGTAAAACCCGGTAAACGCTTTCGGATTGGGTCTGAAATTATCTTTCAAAACTCTAACAATGACACTTCTACCCTAAAAGCTACAGTAGTTGAGCGAGATGAAGAAACTGGCGGGCGTATTTTAGCCTTTCAATTGAGTGAGGGAAAATCTCTATGGCAAGCCTTAAGGGATTTTGGCGAAATTCCTCTACCTCCTTACATAACTTCTCATTCCACTCAAGATAGTCAGTATCAAACAGTATACGCTCAACAACCAGGTGCAGTAGCAGCTCCTACCGCAGGATTACATTTTACCCAAGAACTATTAGATAAATTAACTAATTTAGGGATTGAACTAGCTGAGATTACTTTGCATATTGGTTTAGGGACTTTTCGCCCTGTAGAAGTAGAAGATATTGTTTCTCATCAAATACACCAAGAATGGATAGAGGTTAACTCAGCAACAGTAGAAAAAATTAAAAAGACTAAATCTCAAGGCCACCGCATCATTGCAGTAGGTACAACTGTAGTAAGAGCGTTAGAATCGGCTGGCGCTTCAGACTTACAACCCTTTTCTGGTAAAACAGATTTATTTATCTACCCAGGTTACCGTTTTCGAGTGGTAGAAGGGCTAATTACTAATTTTCATCTGCCTCGTTCTAGTTTACTAATGTTGGTGAGTGCTTTGATTGGGAGAAAACGTTTACTGGATTTGTATGAAGAAGCGATAATCTCAGGTTATCGTTTTTATTCTTTTGGCGATGCTATGTTTATTACTCCAGAGGCTAAAATCTAATAATCCTGTCGGCTCTAATAAAAAACATTAACTAGACTATCGTCTTGGTTCTTTAAAATAGTATCATATACCATTGTGACGCTTGATTTTTTGAGGTTAAAAAATGTTTATTGTCTTTCAACTTGCTTTAGCTGCTTTAGTATTCTTTTCTTTTGTGATGGTTATTGGCGTACCTGTAGCATACGCTGTCCCTCAATACTGGTCCCAATCCAAACCTCTATTATTTGTTGGTTCTGGTATTTGGATAGCATTGGTGATTGTTGTAGCTGTATTAAACTTTTTTGTTATTTAGTTAGCTAAGATAATAAGCTAATATGGATAAGTATTTCTTCTTAAATGTTATTTAAGGGGAAATACTTAAGTTTGTAATTGTTACAGTGAAGATAAGGAACAGAAATTTATTGGAGGTAACATGGGTGTTTTCGAGGGAAGTTTTAATCACGACCCATCTTTATTTCGCTTCGCTATAGTTATTGGTCGCTTTAATGATTTGATTAGTGAAAAATTATTATCGGGATGCCAAGATTGTCTTAAACGTCACGGCATCGATGTCAATCCCCAAGGAGACCAAGTAGACTATGTTTGGGTACCAGGTAGTTTTGAAATTCCTCTAGTAGCCCGACAGTTAGCCTTTTCCCATCGCTATGATGCGATAATTTGTCTGGGCGCCGTGATAAAAGGTCAAACTCCTCATTTTGATTATGTGGCTAATGAAGCCGCTAAAGGAGTCGCTGCGGCAGGTTTTCAAAGCGGTGTACCCGTAGTCTTTGGAATCCTCACCACTGATACTCTTCAACAAGCTTTAGAAAGAGCGGGAATTAAGAGTAACCATGGTTGGAATTATGCTCTAAATGCTCTAGAAATGGCTAGTTTGATGCGGCAAGTAAACGCCTATACTCAAACTCCTCCCTATGGGAATAATTTACCTTCGAGAGATACTCAGAATATGTTAGCCTCTGAGTCTGTTTCTGAATCTTCCCAAGCATAAATAAAAAATCTCTAAATTACTTGACAAAAATTAGTTTTTAAGAGATACTAGAAAAGTAACAGAAATTGCGGGTATAGCTCAGTGGTAGAGCGTCACCTTGCCAAGGTGAATGTCGCGCGTTCGAATCGCGTTACCCGCTTTCTCTCAATATAGTTAAATAATTATCTAAACAACAACCTTAAAAAAACTAGGTTCGTAGTTGGACTTTAGTCCAAAAAATCCAACAGGGTGACAACTTTAGTTGAATCGGTTGGCAGGTGTCAAGTTTCAGGTTATTTGTTCCCGGGATTTAAAATTCAGAGAAAATCTTACCGCACTTATGCGGCTAAAGCCAATACTGCTTTTGTTAAGAGAAAATTATTGATTAGAGTAAGGTTG
>NZ_JALKVM010000215.1:0-13898 GCF_057440575.1 Johannesbaptistia floridana | reverse complement strand
TGTAAGGTCAAGCTAGTTATTGAGTCTACACCTGTAGTGTAGAGTACCGAGTAATTAGCAAGGAATAAAAACACTTTACATGGCAAAAGATATACCGCTGACTTTTTTCTGTCTTATTTTGCTGTTTGAGTAAATTTGAGTAGATTTTTAGAAGCGGTGATAAACTATTTTGGAACTATGGTAAAAAATATGGTCGAGATGATGTAAAAGAGGCTTTTGATGCTGCTGTAGATTCAGGTATTACCTTCTTTGATACGGCAGAAGTATATGGACCTGGGGAATCAGAAAAGCTGATAGGTAAATTTATTCAAGAAAAGCAAGTCTCTGTAGATATTGCTACTAAATATGGTCCTTTGCCTTGGCGTATTTTTCCTCAATCGGTAACTGATGCTCTCAAGGAAAGCTTAAAGAGATTACAATTAAATCAAGTTACCCTCTACCAGGTACATTGGCCTTTTACTTTTTTTATGACTCAAGAAGTTTTGATGAATGCCCTTGCTGATGCTGTTCAAGCGGGGAAAATTCAAAGTGTCGGTGTGAGTAACTATTCTGCTGATGAAATGCAGTTGGCTTCAGAAATTTTAGCTAAACGTGATATTCCCCTAGCTGTGAATCAAGTACAATATTCTCTTTTACATCGTAAGATTGAAACTAATAATATTAAAAAAGTAGCAGATGATTTAGGTATAACTATATTAGCATATAGCCCTTTAGCTCAAGGCTTATTAACTGGTAAATATAAACCGTCAGAAAGTTCTCCCCTCGATGGTGTGCGTCAACTTGATTCTCGCTTTAGTGACAACGGCTTAAGAAAAATTAAACCAGTAATGGATGTTTTATGGGGTTTTGCCGACAAATATCAAAAAACCCCCTCCCAAATCGCTCTTAATTGGTTGATTTCTCAAAAAAATGTCATACCAATTCCTGGAGCTAAAAATGCCCAGCAGGCAAAGGAGAATGCTGGGGGAGCTAATTGGCGTCTGATTCCTGAAGATGTAGAAAAATTAAATCAGGTGAGTATACCTTGGCTATGAAAGGGAGTAAAATAATTATATTTTCGGTATTTTTAATTATTTTCTCGCTTTTTTGAGCAAATCAATCAGAGTGTGGTGAGCATCTTCAGCATCAACTAAACTATGATCAAATTCAATGCGCTTAGATAGATGTTTACCTTCCGTTTCCACTTGTAAATTCATGCCCTGAGAATCGATAGAAATCATCTCAGCATTAGTAGCAGTGGGAACCTGACCATATATTTTGGCATATAATAGTACAGCATCTAAATGATCTTGGTTCATGTGTTGGCAAATGCGATCGCTAATTTCGGGAGTAATTGCACCAGACATAAGTAGATTTTCCTAAATTAAAAATTTCTTTACATTTGTTAATATAATCTTATCAGGTAATAAGATAAACAAGATAAACTAAAGATGAAAAATAAACCAGATTGGAAAATCAAACTTTTATACGATGGAGAATGTCCTCTGTGTATGAGAGAAGTAAACTTCTTAAAGAAACGCGATAACGGTAGAGGTTTAGTGGCTTTTGTAGATATTAGTGCAGATGATTACTCCCCAGCAGACAACGCTAATATTGACTTTGCCACAGCGATGGGAAGGATTCACGCCATCCTTCCAGACAACAGCGTTGTAACAAATATTGAAGTTTTTCGTCGCGTCTACGAAATCTTAGGAATGGGATGGATTTACAGCTTAACGAAACTCCCTCTCATTGGATTTATTGCTGATTTGATTTACGATATCTGGGCGAAACTGCGTCTACCTTTGACGGGAAGACCAAATTTGAAGCTCATTATCAATCAACGCCGAAACCGCTTAGAGGAGAGGGAATCAAGCCGTTGTCGAATCAATACTTGAGGTATCTATTTACTCTCGCTGAATGTGCTTACTAAATTCGGAGGAGATAAAACCAATCTAATTTGCTGAGATTGTGATATTGAGTCAGGGGAAATTATTGGTGAATTATTAACCGGGAGATTGAGAGTATCTATATATACTCTAGCAGCTCTCCCGATAGGAGTTATACTTTGTAACTTCCCACTACTATCAACAATTAAACGATATTCTAACTTTTCTCTTAATTCTGAAGGTGGCTGCCAATTTTGCTCAAAGTAGTTTTTAACTTCTCTCAAAGGGGAGGTTTTGACAGTAGCCACAGTTTCTGGGTTAGTGATAGAAGTAGTCTGAGAATAGATACTAGGAAATCGAGATAGAGGGGGAAGATTGACTGTTTTTAAACTAGTATTAGGTGTGGATGGAGAAGGCTGGGTTAAGTTAGTTTCTGTTTCTGAAGAATTTGGGGATGATTGAGTTTTTTTGGTTTGGGGTTTAGGAAAATTTGAAGGTTGAGGAGGATTAACTAACTCCGGTGGGAATAACTGAGAATAGTTGTCTAAAGAAGCAGGTAAGGTTGGTTGTGGCGGTTGAATATTTTTCTTTGGCACTGTAACAGTAATAATACTATTTCCCTGGAAAAATTCAGTTGAATTTTGATATTCTTCCGTTGTGTTAGCTAAATTATCTCCTGATTGAAATTTGGACTGAGAATTAAACCACCATAAACCTGTAACTAAAAACAGAGTAAGACTAGAGATGCCTGCGAAGAAAAACATTTTTCGCGTTTGGGTTGTTTCCTGGATAGATTCAGATTCGATTTCTGCTAAACATTTTTCTAAAGCGTTAGCCACATCGAATAACTGAGATGGTGTTAAATTGACTGGTTGAGAAATGAAATCATTCCAAACTAATCGATGTTTTAATAAGCCTTGAGAGGTGAGAGATGGTAATTTCTCATGTTTTTTCGCTATTTTAGGAAAAATGACTTTATGATTGTCTTCATAGTTTTCTTCTGGCAGCCAATTATGTATATATTCGAGTACAATTTCTGACAATAATTTTAATTGCTGATAATTGCCCTTGATATTAATCTGTTTGGTTTCAGGTAATCGGGGATCATCTACACTTAACTCAAATGATAAGTCCTGATGGGAGTTTTTTCTCAACCATTTAGCGAAGGAGAAATTTTTACTTAATATTTGCAAAGTGCAAGTGGGTGGAGTATAGCGTTTAATTACTGAGTTAGTAGTTAGCATAATTGTATATATTATTTAAATCATTCCGAGATAAGAGTTGCTTGTAAGCGATTATAACCATACTCATCACTTAGAAATAGTAAATCAATTAAGAGTTTTAAGGCTAATGTTTCTATTTGAGTCTCGCTTTTAGTTATTTGGTTAAAGACAAGGGGATATTGAGTAAAAAATTTTTCTAAATAGTTGCTAAGTAATTGACTTTGACGAGGATGTTTATTTTGCTCCGCCAGATTTTCCAGCAGATTTACTGCCCGTCTGATTAATTCATGGTTTTGCTTAGCTAAATAGGTAATAATTAATGCTGTAGCTTGTAGTTTTTGTTGCAAGTTGTAATCATTGACATCATGCTCTTGAGGAATGGTTTTGTCAATTAAACGACATTTTATCGTTATCTCCAGATTTAAATTAAGTGCTTTAGCGGCTTCCCTAAAATTGTCTATATCTAAATCTGTTAGAGACTTTAAAGCGATAATAATTAAATCTAAATAGTTTTGGCTTTTTTCCAAGCTATGAATATTTGAGGTACTCACTTAATTCATAATTTAAATTAATGATTGTCATTTTGGCTAAAGTTTGATTAGATAGCTCTCTATTATACAGCATTTTTCTTCGTTGATCTCTCAAGGTAAAATTTAAGATACAAATTTTTTTGTTTTCAAATATTATTCTGGTTTTTATCGTTTTTGGTAAAACAACAAGCAAATCGTTTTAGGTAAATAGAGTTATTCTATATAATAATCTGTTCTTAATTTTTAGTTCAAAATTAGAAAAATATCATGGAATCATCTACTAATCACATTGAAGAATCACAGCTTCCCCGAGAAGTACGAATGTCCCAGCTAAATAACTTGATAGATACTTTACGAATTGCTGAAGAAATTGCTGCTAAAGGCTATTTAATCAGCAGTTCTGAACTAGCTGACTTGATGGACATCAATGCTAGTGCCGTTACCAGTAGAGGAGATCACTGGTCTTGGCGTAATTGGGTTGTCTCCAGAGTACGTAGAGAAGGTAATCAAATTCTCTGGCAATTAGAAAGAATAGATTAAATTAGCCACAAGATCTAGAGCGATCGCATATTATCCCAAACTCGCACATTTTCAGACAAGAGTCTGTGAAGATAGAAGCAGCTCCAACTACAGCGCCTAGCTTAGTTGGAGTATTTCACTCTATTTGTAAAGCAATTTTACCTGTAGTGTTTCCTGTTTCTATCTGTCTATGAGCGGTACTTGCTTCTTGGAGAGGAAGAGTTTGACTTAGGTGAATTTTCAGTTTTCCTTGCTCAAACCAGTTAGCGCCTTGTTTGAGGATACCTGTTTGATGGATTTGATCCTCTGTTAAACCTTGTAAAGCTGGTGTCAACATTAATTCTAAGCTAATGCGTAGATTGCGTTGGCGAGCCAATTTTAAATTAGAAATTTCTGTTTTCGGTTCCAGAAGAGTTACTAAATCGCCGTATACTTTCACCGCTTTCACCGTTTCAAAAAACACATTACCACCCACTGTATCAAAAGCGATATCTACCCCCTCTCCCCCAGTTAGGTCTAAAATAGCTTGAACAAAATCTGTTTGAGTGTATATGATAGTTTCATCTGCTCCCAATTTACGGGCTAATCTAGCTTTGTCAGGGGTTCCTACCGTAGTATACACCTCAGCCCCTTCTAACTTAGCTAACTGTATAGCTAAATGCCCTACACCTCCAGCGCCTCCATGAATTAGTACTTTTTGGCCCGCTTTCAGTTTAGCTCGATCATAAAGAGACTCCCAGGCGGTAATTAGCGCTAAAGGTACAGCAGCAGCTTCTAAAAATGATAAACAGGAGGGTTTCAAAGTTAGTAAATACTCTGGTACTATAGCCCATTCGGCATAATTCCCAGTATTTTTTTTACCTAATCCACCGTAATAAAAATAAACAGCTTCGCCTGGTTGAAATTTCGTAACCTGTACTCCCACATCATGAACTATGCCGGCTCCATCACAGCCTAAGATAGCGGGCATTTGTTCAGGATAAAATGTTCCCCGACTGCGTATCTTAGTATCTATGGGGTTTATTCCTGCCCCTTTGAGTTTGATGAGGACGTCGGTGGGATTAACTATAACTGGTTGGGGTACTTCTTGTAATTTGAGTACATCAGGAGCACCAGGTGTACTCATGGCGATCGCTTGCATACTGTTTTCTTGATGCTTTTGCTGGTATTGGTGATTTACATTTTAACAAATTGATCACAAAAAGCAGTCAGTCCCACGCCCTAGATTTTAGCCCTGGGGAACGCGAATTGATTAAATGAGCTTAATCTATCCAGTTTTTAGCTCGTTTTACAGCTTTTCTCCAATCGGCAAAGTTATCTTCAGCCATTTGAGAGTGATCATCTGGTGTAAATAGACGATCTATTTTAGGATTACTGGTTAAATCAGCATAACTCTCCCAAAATCCTATAGTTAAACCTGCCGCATAGGCAGCACCTTGGGCAGTTGCGTCGGATATTACTGGTCTTTCTACAGGAATACCTAGGGCATTAGCTTGGAATTGCATTAAAAAGTCATTTTTAGAAGCTCCTCCATCTACTTTGAGCAATTTTACCTGCTCATCACTATCTTGATTGATGGCATCCACTACTTCTTTCACTTGGTAGGCGATCGCTTCTAACACTGCTCTCACTATATGTTCTCTTGTGACACCTCCAGTAATTCCTAAAAAGGCACCACGAGCACTCATATCCCAGTGAGGAGTACCTAAACCACTCAAGGCGGGAACAAAATAAACACCATCGGTATGGGTAACTTGACGGGCTAAAGTATCTGTTTCTGAAGCACTCTTAATCAAGTTTAGACCATCTCGTAACCATTGAATACAAGCCCCTGCCGTAAACATTGCTCCTTCGAGAGCGTAATTAGTTTCCTTTTCTGTAGTCCAGGCTACTGTAGATAATAGTTGATGTTCAGAACGGACAATTTCTTGACCTGTATGGGCTACTAAAAAGCTACCTGTGCCATAAGTACACTTTAACAAACCGGGGCGATCGCATCCGTGAGCATATAAGGCGGCTTGTTGGTCTCCAAATACTGCGGCAATAGGAATAGCAGTGCCGAATAATTCTGGAGCCGTGGTCCCAAAAATCCCCAAACTGGGTTTAATCTCCGGCATAATCTCACGAGGAATAGAAAATAATTCCAACAGTTGCTCGTCCCAATCTTTTTCTGTTATATTCATTAACATGGTACGACTAGCATTACTGTGATCTGTGGCATGTACTTTTCCCTTAGTGAGTTTCCACAAAATCCAGCTATCAATTGTCCCTGCACACAAATTATCGATATTTAAATCTTTTTCTTCTTTTTTGGCTTTTTCTAACAACCAATTCAGCTTAGTGGCGGAGAAATAAGCATCTACTACTAAACCTGTACACTCTTGAATTAAAGTATCTTTTCCTTCTGCTTTTAGTTGGTTACAAAAAGAAGATGTTCTGCGATCTTGCCAAACAATCGCTCGATACAAAGGTTGACCTGTCGTTTTATCCCATAACAAACAAGTTTCTCTTTGCACCGTTAAACCGATGGCTTTGATTTGCTTAAATGTGATTTTACCATTGTACAAAGCTTGTTCTATACACAAAAATGTGTCATGCCAAATTTCTTGGGGATCGTGTTCTAACCATCCCGGTTCAGGATAATATTGTTTTAGTTCTTCATAAGCTTGACCTGCTACATCTCCTTGCTGATCAAAAATAATTGCTCGATTACCAGTTGTTCCTAAATCTAGAGCAAGAATGTATCCTTGGGAATCATCTGTCATAATTATTTTTTCTTTTTTATCTACTTGCAACTAATTTATCAAATTTAGGGGTTATTTTGAAATAGATGCAAGGATGATCCCCATCCTCTCAGATGTTCCACCTTCGGTAAAAACTAACTTGTGAAGCGCAGTAATAAGTAATGAGTAAAGAGTAATAAGTTTAATAATTGATGCTAATTATAATCAAATTGATTTTCTCAAGTTTATCTATTAGGTATTAATATACTGGAGCTTTGATCTAAGATCTTTGAAAATTTTAATAAATGTAACAATTTGAGTAAAAATACTGAAAAAATTTTTTATTAAAAGTAAGAAATTTATATAATAAGTAGCATAAGAGCATAACAGTAACAAAAAAGATGAATAATCAAAAACGGGGCTTTGGATGTTTGCCGATTATTGGTGCTATTGTCTTAGCAACGGTAGGGGGTGGCTATCTTTACTTAAAAGGAAAGTTACCAGGACAGCAATTTACAGCTTATCAGGCAGGCGCAGTAATACCTTCAGAAACTCTAGCGATAGCTCACGTTTCAACCAAACAAGAACTATGGTCGGATTTAACTACAATGGGAACACCAGAAGCCCAAGCTATTACTAACAAAGCTTTAACTTCTCTAGATGAAGATTTAGAAGCTCAAGAAATTGATTTTAAATCAGATATACAACCTTGGATGGGAGGAATTTCCTTCGCTTTAGTGCCCAAAACAAATGCTGACCCAGAAGTATTAGTAATAATGGGGATAAAAGATAAAATTAAAGCTTGGCAATATCAACGGAAATTTACCAACAAGTTCTCGGAAAATATACAAAAATCACAATATAACAAAGTTAATATCTTTCAAGTAACTACAGAAGACGGGGACATTAGTTACTATACGGTAGTGGGAAACTATATAGTAATTAGTCAAAGCAAAGAAACTATTCAAGCAGCAATTGATACTCATAAAGGCGATTCATCCTACCAAGATAAACCAGGAGTAAAAAAAGTCTTATCTAAATTAACTCTAAAATCACCTCTAGTTCAAATTTATAGCGATAATGTTGATAATCTAGTTAATTCAAGCGGAAGTTTATCTACACCATCTAGCAACTCTCTCAACACAATTAATAACTTTATTGCAGGAGTTGGAGTCACAGACCAAGGTTTACACTTTCAAGCAATGGTAGAGATTAAGTCCAATAATATGCTAGAAAAACCAACTAATGCAACAAGAGACATTCTAGACTCTTTACCCGGTGAAACTTGGTTGTTTGTAAGTGGCGCTGATTTAAACAAAAGTTGGCAAAATTTCCTAGTTCAAGCTAACAGTATACCAGAATTAAAGCCAGTAGTAGATAATATTCGTCGCAGTAGTAGTGAAGCTTCCTTGGATGTAGATACAGAAGTATTCGGCTGGATGGATAGAGATTATGCGATCGCTTTAGTTAGTACTGAACAAGGTTTAAACAATTTCGGCATTGGGGGAGTTATCCTGATGGAAACTACTGACTCTCAAACTGCTAAAAACTCTCTCACTAAACTTGACCAATATTTACAAAACAACGGGCTAATTATTGTTAAAAATACGACAATTGGCAAAACTCCTGTAACTGAATGGCAAAATAACTATCAACAAAATATAGCTAGTTATGGTTGGTTAGATAGAAAAACTTTAGCGATGACAATTGGGATGCCGTGGCAAACTATCGACAATGTTGATAGAAGTAATTCTGTTACCAACAATTCAGCTTATCAAAAAATGGTTAAAGCCTTGCCAAGAAAAAACCTAGGTTATTTTTACCTAGATATGCCTCAACTGCGACAACAGTTAAATAAGTTTGCTTCTATGTATGGTGGAGGAATTCCCGAGGAAGCTAATGCAATTCTTGAGTCTATCGAGGGAATTGGTGGAGTTAATATTATGAATGATACCAACGAAGCTAGAAGCGATTTAATTATCTTTCTTCAGCAGAATTAGTAGAAGAAATAATTACTTGTCAGGAGATAAATACAGTTATAAAGCGATCACTCGTTAGTATTAAATTCTCTCAATATTGGGACTGTCTGAAGTTAAACTAAAAATCTCCCAAATCCGCAAAACAGATCCGGGAGATTCTTGATGATATTTACTCGCTTTTAGCTAATTACTTCACCATGATTAGCTTTTCGGTGAATCTCGTTAGTAAGACGAGTTAACATTGATTGCCGACGATTATTAATGTGCTTAGCATGATTAATCATCAGATAGCGTGCTTTTTCTTTTACTGATACTTCCTGTGTAGGTTGAGAAGTATATCCAGAATTAGTACTGTCACTATTTGCTGTATTGTATTTAACACCGCGATAGGTAAGATTAGCAACAGGTTGTATGATTGGTGGTTTTTCTAAATTGTGGAATCTCCAATCAAGTCCTCTATATTTTCCAGCTACTTGTGCTTCAGTTGCTTTGACAACAGTGGGACTATATTCATAATTAACGCCACGATATTTAAGTTTCATAGTATTCGCCTCCATTAAGCTTGGCTTGTCGTCTGAGGCGCGTTCCTTCGGGGTTTTTCCCTACTTCCGTCTCTACTATTTAACTTTTTTGTAGAGATGAACGTTTTCACTTATGTATCTATTGTTACAGTTTTTTCAGAAAATGTCAAGTATGATGTAGAGTTATTTAAATTTAAACAAGCGCTCGCATCACTTGTAAGTTGAGTTTATCCGTAATTATTGATAGTATTTTGGTGAGAATTGAATGCTTATTGGCTTCTAAGTACTATAATATATAGTAATTGCCTTGCACTTAGATTTTTGGGGAAGGCCATAATAATCGAAGATATTTGTCAAAAAAATGGAAACATTCACCGAAAGTGAAACTATGTCACTTTTTATTCCTAGGGGATTTAGAGTAACTCCAGAACAATTCGAGCAACTAGCAGACACCGAACAACTTGCCCGACTAGAATTAACTAATACTGGAGAATTAATTGTTATGAGTCCTACAGGTGGTGAAGCTGGAGAAAAAAACTTTAATTTATATATAGATCTTGGCATTTGGAATCGTCAGACGAGATTAGGAAAAGCCTTTGACTCCTCGACAGTGTTTGTTTTACCTAATGGTGCGAGAAGAAGTCCCGACGTAAGCTGGATTAGATTAGAACATTGGGACACTTTAACATCTCAAGAAAAACAAGGATTTCCACCTATAGTCCCTGATTTTGTGATTGAATTAGTAAGTCCTAGCGATTTGAAAAACCAACGGTATGAAGACTTACAAGCAAAGATGCAAGAGTATTTAGATAATGGACTACAACTAGGTTGGTTAATCGAGCCATCAGCAAAAACAGTAGAAATATATCGATTCAGTCAACCAGTAGAGATGGTAAATAATCCTCAAACTTTATCAGGAGAAGATGTCTTACCTGGATTTATTTTAGATTTAAGTGAGATTTTTTGAAAGGGTGGGAATAGTAAAAAGCGATCGCCAGGATAAATTCAAAGACAAAATAAAATTAAAAGCCCCCCTTTTTTAAGGGGGGTTGGGGGGATCATCTTAACTAAGGGTGGGAATAGTAAAAAGCGATCGCCAGGATAAATTCAAAGATAAAATAAATCTAAAAGCCCCCCTTTTTTAAGCTATGCTTTATAAGCAACTCTGAAACCCTTGTATAGCAGGGAGCAGGGAGAGGGGTTTTAAGTAAAATTACTTAAGTTTTGGATAAAATGTATATTACTATACATTATTTTCTTAAACAAAATCTGAAAAAGCACTGATACACAAGTTGGTGTTTTTGTCAAGTTTTATGTTAAGAAAGATGTTTATAAAGGATAGCTTTTTTAAGGGGGGTTGGGGGGATCATCTTAACTAAGGGGGGAATAGTAAAAAGCGATCGCTCAACTTAGTACAATAATCAAAAAATGAATAAAAGTAAAATTACCTTCCAAATTCCCAGCTTACCTTCATATTTCGTCGAACGCCCAGAAGTTAGTGAAGAATTAAAAAAACGTCTCCTCTCACCAGAAACCGCCCAAACCGGAACCTTAGTGATTAGCGCCATCTATGGATTAGGAGGCATTGGCAAATCTACCTTAGCTGCCGCTTTAGTTCAAGATATTCAGGTTCAATCTTACTTTAGTGATGGTATTTTTTGGGCAACCCTAGGACAACAACCAGATATTCTCTCAATTCTCCACAGTTGGATACAAGCATTAGGAGATTATCACTTTCAACCTACCAGTATAGAAGCAGCTACATCACAACTCAAAATCTTATTAGCAGATAAAAAAGTTCTACTCGTTGTTGATGACTTGTGGAATCAGCAAGATATTCAACCTTTTCAAATAGCTGGTGATGGATGTCAACTTCTAGTCACTACCCGGGAAACTCCTGTAACTGGGGCGATACGCTATGAGTTAGATATCATGACTCCAGAACAATCCTTGGAGTTATTAACATCTAGTTTAACTAATCAGCTAAGTAGTCAAGAAGTTCAACAGGCAGAAATTCTAGCCAAAAAAGTAGGATACTTACCCCTAGCCTTAGAATTAGCAGCAGCACAAATCAGTAAAGGATTGAGTTGGGATGAATTGTTATCAGGTTTAGAAGCAGAATTAGATATCTTAGATAAAGAGCAGCAAAAGCAACAGAATCGTGAAGAAACCAGAAAACATCATAGTTTAATAGCATCATTTAATCTCAGTTTAAAAAGATTATCTCCCCAAAGATTGCGACAATTTGCCTGGTTAGGAGTCTTACCCGATGATGTAACCATCAGTAGAAAGATGGCCAAAACCTTGTGGCAATGTGATGAAGAGGAAGCAGAAGCCACCTTGAGATATTTAAAAGAAAAAGCCCTCTTATTAGAGAGTGTTGGTAGTGAAGAGGAAACTAATTATCGCCTACACGACTTATTACACGACTTAGCCAGGAATCTACTTCAATCTCCCCTTCAACCAGAGGAAGCCAATCAAATACTAGGATTAGGACTAACTTTAACTCAAGCACATCAACAAATATTAGAACATTATCAAAAACAAACCAAAAACAACCTCTGGCACAGTCTAGAGGATGATGGATATATATATAATCAATTAATTTGGCATTTTCAACAGGCAGATAGAATAGAAGCCATACATCAACTACTCAGAGAAGAAACAGCCGAAGGTAAAAACGGTTGGTACACTCAATGTGAGAAACAAGGTAAAACAGGGATTTTTATCAAAGATGTGTACAAAGCATGGCAACTAGCAGAAGCAAATTTTGAGAATAACCCGACAGAATCTATAAGTTTGCAGATTCGTTATGGTTTAATCATCACATCTATTAATAGTTTGGCAGGTAATATTGGACCAGAGTTAATCGCGGCACTGGTAAAAAATGAAATATGGACACCAGCACAGGGATTAGCTTACATTAGGCAAAGCCAAGATTCAAGAAAGCAAGTAGAAGGATTAAAAGAAATTAGTGGATATCTTCCCACCTCTTTGTTACCATCTGCCTTGGAAATAGCTAGAGCTATTGGGGATGAATACCTCCGTGTTAGTGCATTACAGGGGTTACCACCCCATTTACCCTCTGATTTGTTATCCGATGCCTTAGAAATAGCTTTAGCTATTGGGTCTGAATACTACCGTGCTATGGCATTACAGGGGTTAGCACCCCATTTTCCTGAGGTATTACCATCTGCCTTAGAAGCGGCTAGAGCTATTAGGGATGAAGAATACCGTGCTATGGCATTACAGGGGTTAATACCCCATTTTCCTAAGGTATTAAGGGAAGCTTTAGAAGCGGCTAGAGCTATTAGGGATAAATCCGACCGTGTATACATATTACGGGAGTTAGTACTCCAAGCATTCCATTTTCCTGAGTTGTTATCATCTCCGTTAGAAACCGCTAGAGCTATTAAGCATGAATACGACCGTGCTCTTGCATTACAGAAGTTAGCATCTCATTTTCCTCAGGTGTTACCAGAAGCATTAGAAGCCGCTAGAGCTATTGGGTATGAATCCGACCGTGCTAGGGCATTACAGGAGTTAGCGCCCCATTTACCTCGTGAGTTGTTCCCATCTGCTTTAGAAGCCGCTCTTACTATTGAGTCTGAATCCTCTCGTGCTATGGCATTACAAGGATTAGCCCCCCATTTACCCTCTGAGTTGTTACCAGAAGCATTAGAAGCCGCTCTTGCTATTGGGAATGAATCCTCTCGTGCTAGGGCATTACAAGGATTAGCCCCCCATTTACCCTCTGAGTTGTTACCATCTGCTTTAGAAGCCGCTCTTGCTATTGGGAATGAATACTTTCGTGCAGAGGCATTACAAGGGTTAGCACCCTACTTACCTCAGGTATTACCATCTGCCTTAGAAGCCGCTCTTGCTATTAAGTCTAAATCCTCTCGTGCTAGGGCATTACAGAGGTTAGCTTCCCATTTTCCTCAGGTGTTACCATCTGCCTTAGAAGCCGCTCTTGCTATTAAGGATGAATACCTTCGTGCAGAGGCATTACAGGGGTTAGCACCCTACTTACCTGAGGTGTTACCATCTGCCTTAGAAGCCGCTCTTGCTCTTGGGTCTAAATACAACCGTGCTCTTGCATTACAGAGGTTAGCACCCTATTTACCTGAGGTATTACCATCTGCATTAGAAACCGCTCTTGCTATTGAGTCTGAATCCGACCGTGCTTTTGCATTACAGAGGTTAGCACCCTACTTACCTGAGGTATTACCATCTGCATTAGAAGCCGCTCTTGCTATTGAGTCTGAATACAACCGTGCTCTTGCATTACAGAGGTTAGCTTCCCATTTTCCTGAAGTGTTACCATCTGCCTTAGAAGCCGCTAGAGCTATTGGGACTGAATCCTCTCGTGCAAAGGCATTACAGAGGTTAGCTTCCCATTTTCCTGAAGTGTTACCATCTGCCTTAGAAGCCGCTAGAGCTATTAAGTCTAAATACAAACGTGCTTTTGCATTACAGAGGTTAGCACCCTATTTACCTGAGGTATTACCATCTGCATTAGAAGCCGCTCTTGC
>NZ_JALKVM010000214.1:0-13958 GCF_057440575.1 Johannesbaptistia floridana | reverse complement strand
ATTATCATTTCATTGACTTTTTTTACTATACTAAGTACAGAGATAAGCTTGCTGATTACGAGATAATTAATGGTGCGTTACACTGCGTTAACGCACCCTACAGTCTTCTGATTACGAGATATTAACTGTGGTCAAGGTGGCCATGATTTGGCTTTGTAAGGAAGTTGTTATCTTTTCCCATTCCCACATATCAGCATTTTGATTAAGAAGATTATTTAATTCTGTGGCGATATTTTCAGTCATTTATAGTTGATTTGTAGATAAATTGTATCTATATTATCATTTCATTGACTTTTTTTACTATACTAAGTACAGAGATAAGCTTGCTGAATACGAGATAATTAATGGTGCGTTACACTTCGTTAACGCACCCTACAGTCTAAGTACAGAGATAAGCTTGCTGATTACGAGATAATTAATGGTGCGTTACTTGATATAACAGTGCGTTACACGCAAGTTATAGCAATGAGCCAATAGATGTTGACAAAAATGATGAAAAGCCCCCCTTAGTAAGGGGGGTTGGGGGGAAAAGTTAGTGATAAATGTTGTTAACACTACTGCGATCCCTGCTATAACTAGGGGAGAAGGCAGAAGCAAAAATTAAGCGCCAAGGGCATAGATTTCTACAGGAGATTCTTGCTGTAGAGATAAATATAAATTACTTAACTGAGTGGCAACACCATCCCAACTAAAATTATTTTCTACTCTTTTTCTTCCCGCTTTGCCGAAACTAATCTGTAAATCTCGATTCCCTAAAATCTTATCTATCGCTTTAGCAAAAGCAAATTCGTTTTGGGGAGGACAGAGTAACCCCGTCTTTTCATTAATAACTGTATATTTTAAACCTCCTACAGCAGAAGCTACTACTGGAGTTCCACTGGCCATAGCTTCAATTGCCACTAAACCAAAAGGTTCATAATGACTAGGTACTACACAAACATTAGCGGCAGCATAGTAAAGATGGAGATTCTCTTTGCCCAGTCTTCCGGGAAAAGTGGTGAATTCTCTCATATCTAGTTTATCTACTATAGCTTCAAGGCGATCGCGTTCTTTGCCGTCGCTATGTCCCGGACGAGAACCTCCTGCTATAATAAGTTTAAGATTTGGCATACCTTTATATTTAGAGCGATTGATTGCTCTAACTAGAGTTTCAATACCTTTACGAGGATCAAATCTGCCCACATAGAGAACCACAAAACTAGAACCTGGTATACCTAAAGCTAATCTCGCTTGAGATTGAGATATTTTTCCAAAACGTTCTATATCAGTGCCACAGGGAATAACTGTGATATTTCCCTGGGGGGAAACCAAATTCTCCATCTGTATTTTTTCCTGTGGACTAGTTGCGACAATTTTATCAGCAGTTTCTAAACAATCTTTTTCAACTTTTAGACGTAAATTTGCTATCTCTGGGATTAACTGAACATTTTGATATTTTACTGCCCCTAAGGAGTGATAGGTGTGAACTTGTTTAATATTTTGGTGTTTTTTTAATTCCATACCTACCCAAGCCGATAGCCAATAGTTAGTATGGATTATGTCATATTGATAATTATGATTAGCTTGATATTTTTGAAATTCCTTAACAAATTCTGGGAGGTGAGGAAATATTTCTTGTCTGGGGATAAATTTTTCTTCTCCTGCCACTAAACGAATAGTACGACAATGAGGATTATGATTAACTATTTTCGGTGATTCTGAATTAGTTGAACGAGTAAATAGGTCTACCTCCCATCCTTGTTGACTCAGTTTACTTAACGCTTCTCCCACTTCCCTCACATATACATTTTGGCCTCCTGCTTCTTCTTTACCTATTTCTACAGCAGGATCCCCGTGTACTGAGATGAGAGCAATTCTTTTTTTTGTGTTCATCTTTCCGCCCTCATGGAGACTCTCGCTAAACCTCTCATCAGGTTAGCGATGAGAGGAAATGAGGGACATAATTTATGTTGCATAGTTATATCCATCCGCTTTGTGAATAGGTTTACAGTATTTGTGGCTAATAGGTTTTGATGCTTTGGTGTGAGTTAAGGATAATGGTAAATGGATAACGTTCAAATACGCTTGCTTTCCCTTGATTGAGTAACTTTTTAGCTCTACCAGGATGGCTGGGATTTAATGGTTTTTTCTGGGAATCTAAGACAAAAACTCCCATGAGTTTAACTCCTATTTCTAGGGTAAAGGTCGCCTCGTCAATGTTTTTAAAGTTTGTCAAGTTAACAGCACTTCTTTAGCCCAAATACAGATGTTTAACTGTTAACCACAGAAGCTACAAACTGGCGAGGTATTTGTAGGTGTGATGGCTTTAAAAACGTAGTTTGATTAGAACTAAGACTGGTCAACTATAGGCTTTTGCAAGCCCCCACTATCATCGGTACTCCGATTATAGTGGTGGGATGTTGACAAGTATTTAGAACCCCATAACTTTTCTCACATGAATGAGATTTTTTTCATCATAACAACATATAAATGAGTATGTCAACTTTTAACTTTAGTTATATTAAAGTCTCAATCTATGAATGATAGGCATTTCACCCCAAGAAAAATTATGAGAATGAAAGATAGTATTTAACTCACGCTTATGAGTTAGACTGAAAGTTGAGCCGAAAATAAATAATTTGTATCAATACGAAAAACAAAATGATCCCAGAAGATTTCCTAAAAAATGTAGCCAACTCGCATAATCTGTCTAAATCCGAAGAAGATGTACTTTTATTAGCTATGAAGGGGAAATCCACGACAATAATGGCGGAGGAATTAACAATTAGCCGAGACGCAGTGAGAAAGCGTTTAAGTGAGATTTATCAAAAGTTTGCGATTAATGGTCGAGGACCAGTAAAATTAACTAAGCTACAACAAATACTAGTTAATCAATATCAAGCTGAGGAGACTAATCATCGCTTAATTAGAAGTGATGATAATCATCTAGATTGGCGAGATGCCCCTGTTAATCAGAATTTTTATGGGCGTTATCTAGAATTAGAGACTTTAAAAACTTGGATTATCGAGGAAAAATGCCAAATTGTGGGAATTTTGGGTATGGCAGGAGTGGGGAAAACCACCCTAACAGTAAAGCTAGTAGAAACAATTCAAAGAGAATTTGAGAGGATTATTTGGTTATCCCTTAATCAATTTTCTAGTCTTGGTAATTTACTAGAAAATTTATGTCAATCTTTGTCTATTCAAAGTAATCATTTTGCTCAACAAACTAATATCTTAGAAGAGCAAATTTTACGATTAGTTACCATTTTGCGAGCACAAAAATGCTTATTAATACTCGACGGTTTTGAAGTAATGTTACGCAAGGGAGAATTAGTAGGAAAATATCAAGATAACTACCAAGGCGCTGGTCAATTGATACATATAATTGGTACAACTCCACATCAAAGCTGTTTAATTATTAATAGTCGAGAAAAAATTAAACAAATTTCTTTTTTAGAAGGATTACAATCTCCAGTTAAATCAATTACTATAAATGGATTAGGGGAAGCTGCATATCAAATATTGAGAGAAAAAGGTCTTTCTGGGGTAGAAAATTGGCATACTCTCATCGCAGCTTATCAAGGTAATCCACTCATGTTAAAGTTAGCAGCTAATACTATTTCAGAGGTTTTTGATGGCAATGTGGGAGATTTTTTAACAACTACCTTATTAACAGGAGAAGTAAGTATTTTTATCTTAGAGACTTTAACTAGATTATCAAGTTTAGAAAAGAAAATTGTTCAAGAAATTGTCAAGGCAGAAACACCACTATCAATCTTAGAGCTACAAAATAAATTGTCAAATAATTCTCCTCAAGAATTAATTAGTGCCGTAACATCTCTCAAAGAGCGATCGCTTTTAGAAAAAACTCAAGCAGGTTTTCTCCTTACCCCAATCGTTATGGAGGTGAGTCGGCAGCAATTTGATTGAGGAGTAATACGGTTTAACCGAGTCAACCATGCTGAATCTGCAAAAACTGAGACAGGGTAACTCAGACCCTCGCATCTTTACCCAAAGTTACGGTGGGGGATGAATTATGAGTTTTGAAGTTTTGAAGTTTTGAAGTCTTGAAGTCTTGAAGTCTTGAAGCTGACGGGGTGACAGGGTGGTTGAAAAGCTTGTGGAGATTTGGGTTTGGATTGGGCGCACCGCGAAGCGGATCTCGCTCCTAGGCGGTGAAATTTTTCTGCTTATTGAGAATGAACTTAATAATAATCATTTTTATTTTTGTCCAGGATAACCCCAAGAGTAGATTGACTTGTTAGTCAACATAAAAACGAAAAAACTATAAATACTTGACAAAAATCTATTTTTAAATAATGATATCAAGGTGTGATAAAACTAAGAAGGAATAGAGAAGAAAGAACCTAACTTTCTCTGAGATTTTTCTTAATAACTTAATGATACTGAAAAGCTAACTAGCTAACGAGGTTCGACTAAAACCTTGAAATCAGTGCAGCTGTGATTGCTGCTGCATTGATATGAGGCGATAGCTTCGGTTCATGGTAGCCGCGATCGCCCCTCTCGAAAACTTTCCATTACTGATGATTAACACAAGAACTAATAATGACTAAACTTCCTGTAGATTTAACCCCTAACTATTCGAGCGAAGGACTCAGTAACTTAAAGAAAGCAGTAGGGGATTTATTAGCCTCTCATTCTATTGCTCAACTATCAGGTAAAAAGCGTATTGTTAGCCAAACGCTCCAAGATTTACTCGGTGGAGAAGAAGAAACCGAACCAGAAGTGGCCGCTTGGTTTCTTGGGCCACGGGGTGAAAACCTTGAGTTATTTACCGACTTAATTTTACTCGGAATTAACGATCACGTTTTTTGGCGACGCAATTTTCATCCGAGTGATCCCTCTCCTATTACCGAGGCCATAAAACGAGAGCCTGGTTATCTAACGGCGGTGGATACCATTAAAAGCGAGTTCCAGATCATGTTGGCTGAACTGAAAAAATCTGCTCCCTTTGCAAGTATGCGCTACCAAGGTCATATGACTTGGGATCAGACCATCCCAGGAATGGTGGGCTATGTGGCGGCCATGTTGTACAACCAAAATAACGTCGCCCTCGAAGCGTCTCCCATCACCACCGTCTTAGAAGTAGAAGCTTGTCGGGACTTATGTCTAATGTTGGGCTATAAGCAGACCAATCCTCAGCCTTGGGGACATCTGACCTGTGGGGGATCAACCGCTAATATTGAATCGATTTGGGCTGCCCGTAACCTTAAATATTATCCTCTTTCCTTCAAAGAAGCCCTTAAAGATTTAGGAACTGACTTAGGCAAGGATTTCCTGACGATGTTTACCGTTACCTTGCCTGATGAAACCTCTCATCCTATTGGTAACCTAGACACTTGGGCGTTATTGAACCTATCAGTGGACGAAGTGTTAAGTCTTTCTAACCGCTTATTAGAAAATGAGGCAACCTATGGCGTAACAGTAGATGCTTTTAATGATGCCCTTGCTCCCTATTCTCTGCAAAATATGGGCTTCCTCGACTTTTCCAAAAAGTTTTTAGAGGGAACAAACGTGGGAAATCCAGTGATGCTCGTCTCTGCGTCTAAGCACTATTCCTTATCTAAAGGGGCTGCTATTTTGGGACTGGGGGTTAATAATATGCACACTGTAGCCCTCGATACCCATGGTCGAATGGATGCGGTTGAACTTGAAGCGGCCATCGATCAATATGTTAACCCTGACCCAGAAACCGGTCTCAAGCACCCCATTATTTCTGTGGTATCTATCTTTGGAAGCACTGAAGAGGGTAATGTTGATCCCTTAACTGAGGTGATCCGCTTACGCAATGATAAGTATCGTCCCATGAACGTGGACTTTGTTCTTCATGCTGACTGCGCTTGGGGAGGATATTATGCTGCCCTATTGTGGGATAACTTAGATGATCCTGAAGATACACCCCTTCCTCAGTTACCCATGAGTGACTACGTGATTGCTCAATATCAAAACCTCAAACATACTGATACTATTACCATCGATCCTCATAAAACTGGATATCTACCCTATCCGGCAGGAGCCCTATGTTATCGTAATATGGCCATGCGAGCTTTGATTGCTTTTTCAGCCCCTTATATCAACTCTGACGGAGCCTCCACCGATGAAGAATTGCTACTGGGAGACTTTGGTATTGAAGGGTCAAAACCAGGTGCTGCAGCAGCAGGGGTTTATCTGAGCCATGCAGCTATTCGTCCGACACGGCAAGGGTACGGCAAAATTTTAGGACGCACCATCTACAACTGTAAAGTTTTCCATTGGAAACTGTTGGAATACAGTGACAAAAATCAGGAGGATTTTATTGTCGTTCCCACTCCTCCTTTTGAAGGAGAGATTCCACGTTTCTTAGAAAAACTATCGAGCCAAACCCCTCGCTCTTTGATCATCGATGAAAATACTATTTTCGATACCTTGCGTCAAACGGGGTCAGATTTGAATATTCTCACCTATGCTTTTAATTACAAAGTTGGAGGGGTACTCAACACCAATCTCGAAGAAGTGAATACTTTCAATAAAGCTATTTATGATCGCATTAGCATTAAACCTGATGGCCGTGACATTTACAACTATGAAATTTTAGTAAGTACCACAGATTTCCTGAAATATAGCTATGGTGAAGTCTTTTTTAATGACTACAAAGAACGGTTATTAGACTTACCCAAGGGAACGGGGAATGATGATAACGACAAAGCCATTTCAGTGCTACGTTCAGTCATTATGGACCCTTGGATCACCGAGGATGTTGAGGGTAAACCTTTTGTGGATTATATCGTCGCTAAACTCTTTGACATTGTTCGAGAGGTGCTTGAAGAAATGCAAGCTTAATGCAATCAGTAGGGGCTTAATATTATTATTAAGTCTCTAGTCCAAGTTTCCCCGTCAGACTCCCTTTGTACATGGGTTAAAAACTTGATTTGAATGAGTAAGGTGGGCATTGTCTCTCTTACACCGAATTAGAATTTGAACTGGTAGCGGGTTTTGAATGAGGCGGAGTTAAAATTTTAATGCACAATGCGAAATTCTCTCTTCAACAAGTTGTAATAACACTACTGTTTGTGAATACTTACCATAAAAATGAGGTGAGGCAGGACAAAGAAGCATATATGGCTAATAATCATGACACTAAGGATTTTGTTAATCAAATTGATATCCAAGATTTAGTGACTAAAATGCGGAATATAGGGGGTGTAAAAATCAAAAATCGTCTCCACAAGTGGAGAATTTATCCCAAGTGTTTTATAGGTTCTGAAGCAGTAGAATGGATGAAATCTCAATTCAATATATCTACAGAAGATGCAGTAAAATTGGGTCAAAGGCTAGTAGACAAAAAAATTATACACCATGTAAACGATGATCATAATTTTGCTGCTTTTATTGGGATGAAGACTAAACAAATTTGTCTTCACTGCAATAGTTTAAAAGTTCTAAAAATACTCCATTAGTCCAACCAAAACCAATTTCATTACTACTGTAGCCAAAATGTATTTCGTAAGCAACCCTTGCTGAACAAGTTTCTACATCATACTTTTCTAAAAGGGTACCTCGATTATTAAATTCATGGAGCAGAAGTGTTAAAAATTTATCAGCAATGCGCCTCGCTTCCTCGTTATAGCCATATCTAGCTAAGCCTGCCACGGCAATTAACTGTAGAGGTGCCCATCCAAAGGGGGCATCCCACTGATTTCCTGTTACTTGAGTACTTGTGCGTAAACCGCCATTAGTTTCAAACTTAGGTAAATTGGCCACTACTCTGGCGGCTTGGTCATTGGACGCTAAACCTGCCCAAAGAGGGTAAAAAGTCGTTAAATATTCGTAGGGACGACGATGGTTATTTAAAAAGTTATAATCAAAATAAAGTCCTGCTTCTTCATCCCAAAGAAATTGGTTAATTAGCTTTTGACGTTTTTCAGCCCTTTGTTTCCAAAGAGCAACTGTATTGAGTCTATTTAAATCCCGGTTCATTTTCGCTAAATCAATTTCCATCTGGTAAAGAAGAACATTAAGACATACTGGAGCGTAGTGGATTACATCCACGCTAAAGGCTCCAAAACGGTTAGTGATATCTAATCCTGACTCCCGCATGGAGCGATCGCCTTTGTAAAATAAGTCTGTCAGATAGTCATGAGTCTTATCGTAATACAAATTAACATCATAATCATCCAGGGTGTGAGTCCGATAAAAATCTTTGACTCTTTCGTAATGAGTTCTACCCCCTTCGTCTCTTTCGGAATAAATCACCTCTGGCGCTGGACCTTCTCCTAAATCATAATAACGAGATAAGCCTGTCACGGGATTTAGATGAGGGGGAACTGTCCAATAGTAGTAATATTTTTCCACAATGGGCAATATAGATTCTAACCATTCTCTATCTTGTTCTTTTTCCCACAACTTCATAATCATTGGCGTTAAAAAAGGGGGTTGAGAACGAGTTAACAAGTAGGTACGATTAGCGTTTAAGATGCTTCCGTAGTGGCTTATTTCATAGAGTAATTGATCTATTTGAGACCTAGCTAGGGTAATTTCACCATCGGCTAATAATCCTAAGACAATAAAATAACTATCCCAACCATAGAGTTCATTGAATCTTCCTCCCGGCACTACATATTCCCCAGGAAGATAGAGTAGACCATGTTCTATTATTTCGGGAAACTCGGCAGGTAAAACTCTCAGTTCAATTTGTTTAAACTCTTCTTCACTAATTGCTTCAGAAATACGCTGATTCACCTCCTCAAAGTTTTCTTGAGGAGAAATATAAACTAACCATGGTTGCGATGGTTCTTTATATACTTTAGGATCTTTTGCCGCATCTTTTATATGGGCAAGAGAACGAGTTAAAATATGCCAATTTTCTTTTATATATTTTCTTGCTTCGCTAATTTTCATTTATTTCTATAATATTTCTTCACTTAACTGATTTTAACAAAGCTAAGGGCAAGCTTGTAAAGATATCTCGAATCAGCAATTTATTTTCACCCTCAATGGTGCGATTAGTTAAGGTATCTTGCCACACTTTACCCCATTTTTCAGGAATCGATAGGTAACTATTTCCCCAAACTTCTTCTCCCAAGGGAAACAGAGGGGGAGATACTAAACTATTGAAATGACGGGCTGCTATAGTAATTATTACTTGTTCTCCTTGATGTCTAGCAAAGGCAATTAAATGTGAATTTTTCTCTTCACTCACCTCTAGAGGTAAGTAATCGCCGGATTGGAACACTTCTAAGTATTCTTTTCTAACTTGTAAGGCTTTTTGAGTTAAAAACAGTTTAATTTTACCGTTAGTATAATTCTGCTTAAAATCTTCGATATCTCCGGTTTTTATGGCTGTTAATAGTTGTTTTCTCAATTGATAATCTACCAAACGACGGTTATCAGGGTCTACTAGACTAAAATCCCATAATTCTGTACCTTGATAAAAGTCTGGTACTCCTGGAGAGGTTACTTTTAATAGGGTTTGTGATAGAGAGTTTAGCATTCCATAAAAACTAATTTTTGCGTGGAATTCTGTAAAGTTTTCCCAAAACTCGGCGTTATTACTAAAATCAAATACTTTGTCGATGAAGTTACAAAATTCATCTTCGTATACTTGATCTGGTCTTAACCAAGCTGTATGAATTTTCGCTTCTCTGACTGCTTTGATGCTGTATTCTTTTAGACGTGTAATTAATTTTTCTGGGTCTTCTAGTTTGAAGGGAAAAACCCCTAGTAAATTTTGGTAGAAGAAATATTCGTCATTGGCATCAGGAATCAGTCGGGAGTTAATTCTGGCTTTTTTGTTATAGTTGAGTTGCCGCCACAGGGTTACTTTTTGTTCCCATTCTCCGGGTATTTCTGAAAGTACATTTAATCTTGCCCTCGCATCTTCGCTTCTTTTAGTATCGTGGGTAGAAGTTGTACTCATGCTGTGGGGATGACTTTCTAATCTTTGCTGATTAAATTCATGGAATTCTTCGATACTTACTCCAAAGGTTTCTGGATTACCTCCTACTTCATTGAGGGAGGCTAGACGATTATAAACATAAAATAGAGTATCTTCTATACCCTTAGCCATTAATGGCCCAGAGTATTGCTGTAGTTTCATGGTTATATTTAACCATTGTTGCTTTTGTGCCGCAGTAAATTTTGAGTCATAATTTTGCAGCAATACTTGTTCAATAAAGTTTAATTCTCTAATTAATAGTTGATTGGCTGTTTTAGCTTTAGCGAGAGTGGCTTCTATATATTGGCGATCGCTTTTACTTGTACCTTTTTCATCTACATAAGTCCTATACACGGGAAAATGCACTAAAACCTCAAAAATAGCTTTTCTCAATCCACTCAGGGTAAAATCTCTTCCGTATCTGTATTGTTCACTAATTTCTTGCACAAAATGAGCTATATTATCTATATCTCCCACTAGGTTAGTTTCTGCCATTAAACGCTTTTTCCCTATAGCCAACTCAGCATAATTATTGCTACTCCCTGTCACCATGTCATATATTTGGCTAAACTGCTGTTCGTTTTCTTGTTTACAGAAAATTCCATTTACTTGATTGAGAAAATCATAACCTGATGTGCCTTCTGTTAGCCAATTTGATGGCAGCACTTCTTCTGCTTCTAATATTTTTTCTACTACTATATAAATATCTCCTACTAATTCTTTTAATTTCTCTAAATATCTCCTCGGATTATATAATCCGTCTATGTGGTCAATTCTTAAGCCTGTAAATTTCTCATCTTTTACCAATTGACTAATTAGTTGATGAGTTTTGAGGAAAATTTCTTGATCTTCGACTCGCAGAGAAATTAATTCATTTACTGTAAAAAATCGCCGATAATTTAATTCTTCTGCCCCTACTTTCCAATAAGAAAGCCGAAAAAATTGTTGATTCAATAAACTATCTAATAAACTAAAACTTTCTGGTTTCCCCTCCTCCCCATTAAACAGTTCTAAATTATCATTAATCAACTCACGAAATAAACTATTTTGAGAATATACCTCCTCAATCAAGCTTTTAATAAAATTAGCTTGTTCTTTTCTTTGCCGATATGGTGTATTTTCATAATCTAAGTTTTTTAGTAAGTACAAAATCCCCAAAAGTTTCATCACATCTGGGTGATTTCTTCCCAGTTTTTTAGTTAATTTCCCTAAATTGTAGGTGAAAAATTCCCCATAGGATTCAATGCGCAAAGGAATTTTCAGACCATAATAGGTTATACATAAATTTTGTTCGTCATAAACTAATTTTAATTCTCCAGATTCTAAACAATTACTATACAAGTCTCCTAAGAGAGGAGTTAATATTTTTCCTTGGAGTTGAGGATAGGGATGATGCCAATTTATATCAAAATAATCACTATACTCGGAGATGGGGCCATGTTCAAATATATCAATTAACATGGGATTTTCAGAGTTATAAGCCCGATGATTAGGTACAATATCCTGTAGCCATCCTAAACCCTGACTTTGTACCTCTATTGTCAGATTATTAAAATCACCAATTGTCCCTAATTCACGATTAAGAGAGTTAGCATCAACAATATCATAGCCATGTTGACTTCCTTTTCCTGCTTGAAAAATTGGTGAAGCATAAATATCAGAAATCCCCAATTCTTTTAAATAAGAAACAATAGCGCGGGCTTGAGAAAAACCAAAATTGGGACAAAACTGAATTCTGTAGGTAGCGGTAGGTATACGCATAATTATTGTTTTTGATAAATATGTAAGTTATAGGGCTTAATCTTGATATTTTTCTCGGAGATAATCGCTGTTTGAGAAGGTTGAATGTTTTCTGAGTCTAAAATTTTTAACCAGTTACCTTCTGGGAGAGACCAAGAGACTAAATTAGAACTAAAATTAAGTAAAATTATTACTTCTTGTTGATAGTTTAAAGATAAAATACTATCATCATTGGTAACTAATGGTTTTTGCTGAATTGCAGAAATTTTGAGATTTTTACGTATTGTAATCAACTTTTGATAAAATTGCCATAACTGTTGGTGTTTACCTTGATTAATTTTGTCCCAATTGAGAGTAGATTTTTCAAAAGTTTCTATACTAGCTGGATCTGGGGGTGTTGCTGAGGTTTGAAAATCAGCAAATTCGCTTTTTCTTCCTTCTCTAACGGCTTCTACTAAATCAGCATCTAAGTGATTGACAAAATAAAGAAAAGGATTATCTTCTCCGTATTCTTCACCCATAAATAGTAGAGGTATATAGGGAGATAATAACAAAGTAGCCGCCGCTAATTTTAGTTTAGGAAAACTAGCTAAACTAGATAAACGTTCTCCCAGCATCCGATTACCCACTTGGTCGTGATTTTGACTACAAACGACGAATTGTTGAGGAAGGCGATCGCTTGCGTCATTACCATGATAACGTTTTCTAAAAGGGGAATATTCACCACTATACACAAATCCTGATTTTATCGCCTTAGCTAAATGTTCAACTTTGCCAAAATCTTGATAGTATCCGACATTTTCTCCCGTCAAAAGCGTATGTAAACTATGATGAAAATCATCACTCCATTGTGCCGCCATCCCGTGACCACTTTCTGTTAAGCTTTGAATAACTCTCACGTCATTTAAGTCACTTTCAGCAATTAAATAAAAGTCTTTGTTTTCTACTTTCGATAGTTCTTCTACTTTTATGGCTATTTCTGCTAAAATGTGCAGGGCGCTAAAATCGTATATGCCGTGAATTGCATCTATTCTCAGACCATCAAAGTGATACTCTCTCAACCAATAGAGAACGTTATTAATCACAAAATTGCGTACTTGGTTACTATAGGCATCATCGTAGTTAAGACCGTTTCCCCAGGGAGTGTTATATTTATCGGTTAAGTAAGGACCATATTGGGAAACATAACAGCCTTCTGGACCAAAATGATTATAAACTACGTCTAAAATCACATTAAAACCTTCTTGATGACAGGTGTTAATTAACTCTTTTAACTGGTTTGGTCCTCCGTAGGAATTTTGCACAGCGAAGGGGTATACTCCATCATAACCCCAGTTTCTTTTCCCAGGAAATTGAGCTACTGGCATGATTTCAATAGTATTGATTCCTAAAGCTTTGAGAATAGGTAGTCGTGAGGCGATCGCGCCAAAATCCCCCTTTTGAGTAAATGTACCTACATGCACCTCGTATATAATCCACTCGGCTAAGGGGAGAGGATTCCAACTCTTATCTTGCCACTGAAATTCTTGATGATTTACCACCTGAGAAGGTTCATGTACTCCTTGAGGTTGGTAAAATGAAGCAGGGTCAGGAAATTGTAACTCTCCATCCAACTGATATAAGTACAAACTACCCGATTCTATCTCAGTAATTTTTGTACTCCAGTAACCCTCTACATCTTTTTCCATAGGAATTATTTTATTTGGTTGAGAGTCATGGCTAATTAGAATCAAATCAACTTGTTCTCTAAAAGGTGCCCAAACAGTAAACTGACAATAGTTATCTCGATAAACTGCACCAATTTCTCTACAGGGACGAAAATTTTCCATTTTTATAGTTTTTAGTACCAACAATATCAGAAGTTTATTTTTATTTATTCAATTACCAAAATTTAGCCAAGGTCCCCAAATTGCTAAAGTAACCCCAGGATTTTGTATATTAACAAAAAGAGTTTGACCATCTGGTGAAAAACAAACGCCAGCGAACTCGCTATTATTATAGGCATTTCTGGCTAAAGGATAACATCTGCCTTGGGGTGTAATTCCCACAAGAAACTGTTCATTTTTGCCATCTTCACATACCAGTAGATGACCGTAGGGAGTAAAGGTTAAATTATCAGGATAATCTAAAACCTGTTGACCTGGTGACTCTACATAAAGTTCAATAGTATTAGTTGCAGGAGTGTAGCGGAAAACTTGACCTACACCCGCCTTACCTCCACTAGTACAAGTCCAGTATATATCTCCATTACCGCTTCTAAAAATCTACTCAAATTTACTCAAACAGCCAAATAAGACAGAAA